>NZ_DAIDMN010000188.1 GCF_027448985.1 Sulfurihydrogenibium sp. | reverse complement strand
AACAATAACCGTAATGCTCTGACTACGGGCGGATATATAGGCTATCAATCACCCAATTTCAGCGGACTTACTTTTGCTGCGGCAGCATACGGAACGTACGGGTTTGATATACATCATGAAGATGCAGATATTCTGGGTGCTGCAAGTTATGAACCTTCTCTTTATGGTAGAGACTTTGACACTTATGCTTTTATCGGACAGGCATATATGAACTATGCCTATGGTCATACCACCATCAAAATAGGCCGTCAGGAACTCAATACCCCAATGGCAGGCATAGATGATGCAAGAATGCTTCCTAACCTTTTTGAAGCAGCCGTACTGAGTAATACAGATATAGAAAATACTACAGTGATCGCAGCACATATAACACGAGAAACGGTAGGTACCTTTGGCAATATCTATGGTGGAGGCGTACTTGGGGTAAACAGCGGTTACGGTTTGGGTATCAATCAGGCTCTCAGCGGTGATTTTGTCAATATGGGAACCGTTGCCCTAGGTGATACGGATTTGAATGCTGATGGCAGCATAGATAACAG
>NZ_DAIDMN010000187.1 GCF_027448985.1 Sulfurihydrogenibium sp. | reverse complement strand
AAGACTAAGAACTTTAGCGTCCAAATCTTTCGCAAAAATCGGCTCATCTATCTGCACGACCACTTCATCATCAAGAGTGCTTATGACTTTTAAAAGCTCCTCATAAATCGGCACTATTTTGCTCCAAAGCTCATAAACATCGCCGCGGTCAACTCTTTTGCTAAGCCCCAAATATGTTATAGGACCGATGATATTTATCTTTGTTTTTATGTCAAGAGCTTTTGCTTCACGGTACTCGTCTATAATTTTTGAAGCATTAAGCGCGTAACTCTCTTCAAGATTTAATTCAGGAACTATGTAGTGGTAGTTTGTGTTAAACCACTTTGTCATCTCCATAGCTACGCACTCATCATTGCCCCTTGCCATTGCAAAGTAAAGCTCTTCACCCTTTAGGTGGTGAAATCTTTTTGGAATCGCACCCAGCATTACGGAAGTGTCAAGCATATTGTCATAAAGCGAAAAATCATTGGAGCTTATAAACTCCACTCCCGCATCTCTTTGATACACCCAGTGTCTCGCCTTTAGCTCTTTTGCAACTTTT
>NZ_DAIDMN010000186.1 GCF_027448985.1 Sulfurihydrogenibium sp. | reverse complement strand
TTGCAAAAATCGGCTCGTCTATCTGCACGACTATTTTATCATCAAGAGTGCTTATGACTTTTAAAAGCTCTTCATAAAGGGGAACTATTTTGCCCCAAAGCTCATAAACATCGCCGCGGTCAACTCTTTTGCTAAGTCCCAGATATGTTATAGGACCGATGATATTTATCTTTGTTTGGATGCCAAGAGCTTTTGCCTCGCGATACTCATCTATAATTTTAGAAGCATTAAGTGCATAACTCTCTTCAAGATTTAGTTCAGGAACTATGTAGTGGTAGTTTGTATTAAACCACTTTGTCATCTCCATAGCCACGCACTCCTCGTTGCCTCTTGCCATTGCAAAGTAAAGTTCCTCGCTCTTTAAATGAGCAAATCTTTTTGGAATTGCACCTAACATAATAGAGGTGTCGAGCATATTGTCATAAAGTGAGAAATCATTTGAGCTTATAAACTCTACTCTCGCATCTCTTTGATACGCCCAGTGTCTTGCCTTTAGCTCTTTTGCAACTTTTAAAACATCATCAAATGAGCATTTCTTTGCCCAA
>NZ_DAIDMN010000185.1 GCF_027448985.1 Sulfurihydrogenibium sp. | reverse complement strand
GGAACAGCAAGAGCATCTACAAAATATGGAATTTTAGGTGTAAAAAGTTTGGATTTACAAGGGAGATAAAGTAGAAAGTAAAGTGGAAGAAGTATTAAGTAAAGTAGAAGAAGAACTTAAAGTGTAATAAGAAGAAGAAATAGGAGGTTCAAATATGTCTTTATTACAACCAAGAAAAGTTAAATGGAGAAAACAACAAAGAGGCAGAATGAAAGGAAAAGCCTCTAGAAGAAACCAAGTGGATTTTGGAGAGTACGGATTACAAGCTCTTGAGCCTTGTTGGATGACATCCAGGCAAATAGAAGCAGCAAGAATCGCAATAGTAAGAGAAGCAAAAAAAGGTGCAAAAGTATGGATAAGAGTTTTTCCACATAAACCTATCACTAAAAAACCTGCAGAAACTCGTATGGGTAAAGGAAAAGGAGATTTAGACCAATTTGTAGCAGTAGTTAAACCTGGACATATTCTCTTTGAATTGGCAGGAGTGCCAGAGGAAGTTGCGGCAGAAGCTTTTAGAAAAGCGGGACACAAACTTCCAATTAAAACTAGAATGGTAAAGGCTCAGGAGGTCTAAGATGAAAGCTAG
>NZ_DAIDMN010000184.1 GCF_027448985.1 Sulfurihydrogenibium sp. | reverse complement strand
AATCCAAGGCATCATAGCTCTTAGCTTCACGCCTGTTTGCTCGATGAGAGATGCTCTTGCGTTTGCTCTCTCAGCGTTCATGCGAGGGTAGCCTGCTTGACCTTCAAGGATGAAGTCTTTTGCAAATCTTCCGTCTTGAATCTCTTTTAGAATCTCTTTCATTGCAGCCTTACTCTCTGCATTGATAACACGCTTGCCAGAAACATAGTCGCCGTACTCTGCTGTGTTAGAGATAGAATATCTCATATCTGCGATTCCGCCTTGGAACATCAAGTCAACAATGAGTTTTAGCTCATGTAAACATTCAAAGTATGCAAGTTCTGGAGCATAACCCGCTTCTGTTAGTGTTTCAAAACCAGCTTGAACAAGTGAAGCAGCACCGCCACAAAGAACAGCTTGCTCTCCAAAAAGGTCAGTTTCTGTCTCATCTTTGAAAGTTGTCTCGATGATTGCAGTTCTTCCGCCGCCAATAGCTGATGCGTAAGAGAGTGCTAGTTCTCTAGTTTTTCCGCTTGGATTTTGTCCAACAGCGATAAGGTCTGGAATACCACCGCCACGAACGAACTCAGAACGAACAGTGTGTCCCGGAG
>NZ_DAIDMN010000183.1 GCF_027448985.1 Sulfurihydrogenibium sp. | reverse complement strand
AGTTACTACTACATCTGGACCTGGTACACTAAGAGCAATGGAAAACTTCCCAATGTGGGCAGGAACAAGAATCCCATGTCAGCTTGTTTTGATGGCTAGAGGTATTAACTCACCACTTACAATTCAACCGGATAACCTTGAAGTGTCTTTCCTTCTAGAGACAGGTTGTATGATTTGGTATGCTGAGAATGTTCAAGAACTTTTTGATATGAGTATCGCAGCATTTACTGTGGCTGAAATGCCGGATGTACACGTGCCGATTATTACAGCGGTTGATGGATTCTTTGTATCTCATACAAGAGAATCAGTTATGCTTCCTGCTGATGATATCGCGTTGTTCCCATACAACCCGTATAAAGCACCACTGCCTCCAATTGATTCAGAGATGCCTCCGGGAAGATTTTTAAGAGATCCTTTCGTAATGAAATCAAACTATATCTCTTATGCAACCCATGCAAGTTGGCAGTGGGAAGTACGATCTGCTGTAGACAGATCTAGACCGTATGCAAAACATTTCTTAAATGGTTTGGCACACGTAACGGGTGACTTAGATGCTGAAATCGTATTTGTTGCGTGTGGAACAGCATCCCACCAGGCAAA
>NZ_DAIDMN010000182.1 GCF_027448985.1 Sulfurihydrogenibium sp. | reverse complement strand
TTTTAAAATAATTCAAAACTTTGCATTAAAGGAGATTTTACTTCCCCGTAGTTTAAACAGTATATACGAAAACATAAGAGACTTTTACGTGTACGAAACCGGCGGAAAAATCGTCGGTGTTGGCTCTTTGCACATATACTGGGAAGACTTGGCGGAGATAAAATCGTTGGCAGTGATAGAAGAATACCAACACAAAGGTATAGGTAAAAAGATAGTGGAAGCTTGTATTGAAGATGCAAAACAACTTGGAATAAAAAAAGTTTTTGCTCTTACATATGTACCATCATTTTTTGAAAGACTTGGCTTTAAAATAACGGACAAATCAAACTTTCCCCAAAAAGTGTGGACAGAGTGTATACACTGCGTAAAATTCAACGATTGTAAAGAAGTACCGGTAGTGATAGAAATAAAGTAAAATATTTGAAAATCATTAAACAAGTTGATAAATTGTTGTAAAGGAATAACCGTAGAGGTGGATAACAGATGGAGTTGTTAGAAGACAGAGTTTCTGAAATGGAAAAAATAATAATGAAAATTTTAAAATAATTCAAAACTTTGCATTAAAGGAGATTTTACTTCCCCGTAGTTTAAACAGTATATACGAAAACATAA
>NZ_DAIDMN010000181.1 GCF_027448985.1 Sulfurihydrogenibium sp. | reverse complement strand
CTAAAATTAAGTGGTGAGATTCAAGAAAGTAATAATAAATTTAAAAATCCTTTTAGTATTGTAGAAGTTTTTCAATTTGCATTAATTTATATCGTAATCTTTGTTTTAATAAAATATTCCCAAAATGAAATAGGTATATCCGGAGTTTATATAATAAGCTTAATTTCAGGAATTATTGATGTCGATGCTGTCACCTTTTCCGCTGCTTCATTATCAAAAAATGGAACTATTTTTATAAATCAAGCTAGCATTATAGTTTTACTTGCCATCATATCAAATACATTTTTCAAGTATATGTATATATTAATATTTGCTAATAATAATCTTAAAAAGGAAATGCTAAAAGTTTTCTTTATAAATTTAGCAATTTTTCTTTCATTTATCTTCTTTCAATTAATTCTTTGAAATGATAATAAAAATAATCCGAACATCCAATGAAATATATTTCATAAAATGACTTTTATATCATTCTTTAAAATATTGTAACATTCATCTACCGGATTATGAGATTCACTACACTTAGCCAAAACTTTTATACCTGTCATCTCTTCTATTACATAAGGATTTGTTTTTTCTGAAACATCTTTACCGGAAAAACCATTCATCACAATGCCAACAATATTTTTTCCTTCCAA
>NZ_DAIDMN010000180.1 GCF_027448985.1 Sulfurihydrogenibium sp. | reverse complement strand
AAAAGCAATCGGATATCCGGATTTTTTAAGTTCATTGATTTTTTCTATTGCATCCGGCATTTTGGATTTTAACATACTCAATGCATGTAAAGGTATATCACTTCTTGTAGACGCTTCTGTAGCAGGGGAGAAATCATCCGTATTCGTCTCTCCAGGTACTTTAAACACTATCGCGGTAATTTTTTCAGGTAAAGGCTTTTTATTTAAAAACCACTCAGCATTTGCCCAAGATTCTAAAACTTCTTTTGCATACTTGTTAGTTTTAGAAAGTTCGACTACATCATTAAATGCATCGTACACTAAAAGAGTATTTTTTAAAGCATTTGCAGCCTCTTGTGCAACTTCCGGATCTTTATGGGATAAAGCATCGATAAGAGGTTTTACATTATAACCACCTAACATTGTACCCAATATCCAAGCAGCTTTTTTAGGAGAAATAGCAGGAGAATGGGCTTTTCCTTGGATGATGTCGTTTAAAAATGATGCTTTTACAAAAGCTGCTTCATCAACTCCTGGCGAAATTCTGTTTAAAAATAAATCCATTAAAAAATCTTCTTCTATTATAGGAACTTGTTTCAAAAGATGAATTAACTCTTCCGTTTGTTTTGCATTTAAAGGTAAAGGAGGAATTCCAAGTTTTGACCTTTC
>NZ_DAIDMN010000179.1 GCF_027448985.1 Sulfurihydrogenibium sp. | reverse complement strand
GTCAAAATATAATCTCCAGATGATAAAATACTTAACCTTATTAATAAATTATACCACAAGGGGGTTTTTTGAAGTGTTATAATAAATGTTTAAATTTTCTTAAATTGGAGGCTTTATGCTAAGGTTTTTAAATGCTGGAGAGTCTCATGGACCTGCCTTAACAGCTATTGTAGAAGGTTATCCATCAAATGTGAAGTTAAGTTCAGATAGGATAAATTTTGAATTGGCAAGAAGGCAAAAAGGTTACGGTCGTGGCGGAAGAATGAAAATAGAAAAAGATACTGTAGAAATTTTATCCGGAGTAAGGTTTGGAACAACTCTTGGAACTCCAATAACTCTTATGATAAGAAATAAAGACTGGGAAAACTGGACAGAAATTATGGCAATAGAAGGAGAACCTACAGAAAAAAAACAGATACTAGAGCCCCGTCCTGGTCATGCAGATTTAGTTGGAGGTATAAAATACGGATTTTATGACCTTAGAAATGTTTTAGAGAGAGCATCTGCAAGAGAGACAACTACAAGGGTTGCTGTTGGTGCTTTATGTAAGATACTTCTTGAAGATATTGGAATAAAAATAGGTAGTTATGTTTTATCTATTGGAGAAAAAAAGATAAATCCAGAAGAAATAAAAGATTTACCATTTGAAGAAAGATTTGAAAACGCAGAAAAATCTGAGGTAAGAGTACCAATACCAGAGAGAGATGAAGAGTTTAAAAAGTACATTGATAAGATGAAAGAAGAAGGAGAAAGTCTT
>NZ_DAIDMN010000178.1 GCF_027448985.1 Sulfurihydrogenibium sp. | reverse complement strand
AAAGACCAAAACCAAAACGTAAAAGAAGGAAAAGTAGTAGACATAGATACAAAAAACTCTGTAATAATTTCAAACAAATTAATCATCTCAACATACTTATCTCTAACATCATCTATCTTTTCAAAAAACGTGTCTGGATTGTAAGGGTAAGAAAGCCAAGTTCCATAATGTTTTTCCCACTCTGCAGGCATATAGAGTCTTCTCAACTTACTACCTCGTTAAAATCATCTTTATATAAGTATTTGTAAGTCCATACTGTATCTTTATCACAATAAGCTGATTATCCTTCTTATAAGATAAAAGGGCATCTCTCCCAATGAGAGCTGAAAATTTAGTCCAACCATTCTTAGGCATCTCTCTATCAAAAAAGTTAACTAAATCCTGTATATAACCCTCTCCTTTGTAGATAAGATAAGCTCTGTAAACTCCATTACCTTCAAAAATCAAAGACTCACTTTCTAAAAACTGAAAGTTTGAAGGAATGATAAAAGTGTAATCACCTTTTCTCTCAGTTTTGGCTATGAAGTTAATAGGAGCATTTGGCTGGATAACTATCTCATTAGAAGCACAAGAGGTTAAAAACGCAATAAAACTTATTAAAATAAGAATCCTTTTCATCTCACAAACCTCAATTTTGATTTTTAATATTTTAGCAAAGTTTAGAATTTATAATTTAAGCTAATGCCGAGTGTATAAACAACTTTATTTTCATTTATAATTTTAAAATCATTTGTTCTATCAGCTATATTTAGATTCTTAAAATAGTCAATTTTTATATATACATTCGTAGAAAATTTTTGAAAATTT
>NZ_DAIDMN010000177.1 GCF_027448985.1 Sulfurihydrogenibium sp. | reverse complement strand
AAGGTTAACGATTACAAGTCCATCTGATAGTTTTAAAGCTTGCTCTACCGAGTCATTAACTCTTGTTCTTATCCCTTTCTCCTATCGTTAGAGGACAAAAGGGAGAACATAAAGAAACCTTAGAAAGAATAAAAAGAATGGGTTATCCAAGAGTAAGGATAGATGGAGAGATTTACCTTTCAAACTCATTAAAAAAGTTGTAAGCTTGATTTATATCCATCTGGGTTATCTGATAGATATTTTTTCCACCAACTAAAACAGTTAGAGCTTCTTTTTTTAGTCTTGACCCTTTACACTCAGGACATTTTATCTCTTTGATGTATTTGCCTATCTCTTCTCTGTACTTTTCTACATCTGTTTCTAAGTATTTTTTCTCCAAATGTGGTATTATTCCTTCAAAGTATTCATTGCCGTAAAGTAACCCTTGTTTTACATAAGCCGGAATATCTTTAAACTTTTTGTACCTTCCTACTTTATAAAAATCAAGAATTTCTCCTACCATTGCTTTTATGTATTTAAAAGAAAGACTATCTGATATTCTAAAAGCCTCTATTGCAGACCTGTTTTCATCTATAAGTAAATTTTCATCTATTTTATGTATAACTCCAAGACCTTTACATACACCACATGCTCCATAAGGACTGTTAAAAGAAAATAACCTTGGTGATATTTCGGAAATTGAGAAGTTATGGATGGGGCATGCAAACTTTTCACTGTATATCAAATCTTTTCCTTCTTCAAAAAGGTTAACGATTACAAGTCCATCTGATAGTTTTAAAGCTTGCTCTACCGAGTCATTAACTCTTGTTCTTATCCCTT
>NZ_DAIDMN010000176.1 GCF_027448985.1 Sulfurihydrogenibium sp. | reverse complement strand
GGGTTTAACTCTTCATCTTCATCGTATATGGTCGGATTTTCTATTTCAGGTTGAGGTTGAATGTAAGAGATTTCCTCTAAAAATGGGTTTTCTTGTAGCTCTTTATTTATTTCCTCAATTAACTCTGTTTTAGGAAGTGTAATAATGTTTAACTGTTGCTTTAAAGCTAATGTGAGTTTTAACTTATTTTGGAGTTTTAAACTAACTCCTTGCTTCATTTATCATTTCCTTGATTTTTTTTATTGTTTGGTTTTTGTTTTGAGATTGTAAAATAGGTCTTCCTATAACTAAAATGTCGGCTCCATTCCTTACAGCTTGGTCAGGTGTTGCTATTCTTGTTTGGTCATCTGTTTTTTCTGATGTTAACCTTATTCCGGGAACTACAGCTAAAAAAGTTCTTTCTATTGAAGTTTTTAAAAATTTTACTTCATTAGAAGAGCAAACTATACCATCTAATCCATAATCAATTGAATTTTTAGCAAGTTTTAAAGCTAAATCTTCCAATGAGTATTTACTTCCTATATAATCTATGTAATCTTTTCCATGACTGGTAAGTACAGTAACACCTAAAAGTTTCAGATTTGAGTTTTCTTTTGCTTCTACCGCTTTTTTTATCATATCTAAACCACCAAGGGTATGGATTGTTAGATAATCTGCTTGTAGCTGTACTGCCCCTTTTACTCCATTGTAAACTGTATTTGGAATATCGTGAAGCTTTAAGTCTAAAAAAAGTTCAAATCCTCTGTCTTTTATGTTTTTTACTATCTCTTTACCGTACTTTATAAAAAGTGCGTATCCTATTTTGATTATCAATTTTTCTTCTATCTCATCTAATATTTTGTATGCAATTTTATCGTTTTCAACATCTAAAGCTAACGCTATCTTTACCACTTCTACTCCTTTCAAGAAGTTTTTTCATTTCCTTCCTACTGCTTTTTTGATGTCATCTATAGAT
>NZ_DAIDMN010000175.1 GCF_027448985.1 Sulfurihydrogenibium sp. | reverse complement strand
AAGAATGTTTTTTAAAGGTAAAGTCAACATTGCAGACTTTTTTGGCGGACAAAAAGTAAAAAGACACGAAGAAGTTCAAAAGATTATGGACAAAGCCAGACAGATGAAGGATAAAGTGAAAATAAAAATAATTCCGGATGTTCAAACTGTTTACGAAGACAAAAGAAAATCAAAAAAAGCAAAAGTTCAAGATTAAAGGAGGTTTTTTAAGATGTTAAGATATGCATTTTATACAGGATGTTCTGCAAAAGGAGTTGCTCCAGAGTTATACGAATCTACCAAATTAGTTGCAGAAAAGCTTGGAATGGAACTTGTAGAACTTGAAGCAGCTACATGTTGTGGAGCTGGAGCAGTTCAAGAAAAGGACGAATTTATGTCTCTTGTTATAAACGCAAGAAACCTCGCATTAGCTGAAGAACTTGGACTTGATATGCTTACAATATGTAACACCTGTACTTTGATGCTTAGAGAGGCAAAGTTTAAACTCGACAAAAATCCGGAAGTAAGAGCGGCTGTAAATGAAGTTTTGAAGGAAGCAGGATTAGAGTATAAAGGTACTATAGAGGTAACCCACTTTCTATGGGAAGTTATAGATGCTGTAGGGTTGGATAAAATAAGGTCCATGGTTGTTAGACCTTTAAAAGAGTTTAACATAGCTCCATTTTATGGATGCCACATAATAAGACCACCTTACCTTATAGGTTACGAAGACCCGGATAATCCAAAATCAATAGAGATGCTTATAGAAGCATTGGGAGGAAATCCGGTAGACCATGAAGCAAGACTTGCATGCTGTGGTTTTCACTCCTTCTGGTCAGCAGAAGAGAAAGTAACTCTAAAACTTACAGCTATGGATACTCAAGCTGCAAAAAAAGAAAAAGCTGACTTTATGGTTACACCATGTCCTCTTTGCCATATCAATCCTCCTGAATTAAATTTCTATACAAATCTAAAACTCTTTTATCTTTAATATAATAACATACAATT
>NZ_DAIDMN010000174.1 GCF_027448985.1 Sulfurihydrogenibium sp. | reverse complement strand
TGGGTTATATGCCACAATCGGCACCATCTATGGGAGTTGAGCTTTCGCCCGAAGGTAAGGCGTTGCTATATGGCAACATCGTAGAAGAAGAAGAGGCGATGAGAGATGCTGCAAAAGCTTTGTTGACGATGGCGAACCCAACTATCTTCCCTGGACCGCAAGTATTATGGGACTGGAGAGATGACGTAGCTGAAAAATCAGCAGCGATTTTGGATCTTGCAGCTGAGATTCCAAATTGTAAAATCATCCCTATGCCAGACTATAGACCTAAGTATCCAAAAATTGATGCAGAAGCGGAAATCAACCCGAATCACCCTAACTTAACAATTTTGCATAACAAGATTAAAGCAGCTGTTTTCATCGGTGTGCACTGTCATTATGCAAACCTTTCATTAAGAATGATTAGAGCTGGTACAGATTGTTACACGATAGCAATGTGTGCATTTATGGGTCACGAAGAAGCAATGGCTTCTATCAGAGATGTTCATGCTGAAGATGTACTTAGATTTAGAGACATCCTTGTTCAAGTAAGAAATGAACTAGGTATTGAGTGGACAGCAAAAATGCCACCAGAAAACCCATCTTTGCCAAAAGAGGATTGGGGAACACTTACGCCGGCTGATTATGGTGAGTACAGAAGTCTCCTCATGAGTAAAAAAGGCGAACACATCGCAGATGTTGAATAAGATAAGGAGAGATAAATGAGTTTAAATAAAACATTAGTAAGTATGGATTACCTCTTAAAAGAGGCTCCAAGAGAAAAGCATTTTATTACTGGTGCTCAGGCAATGGCTGAAGCTGTTAAAAGAGCAAGTGTTGATATGGCTATTGCCTATCCTATTACACCACAGTCTGAAGTTATGCACCTTGTTGGTGATATTTTTGCACAAGGGCACATCAAAGAGTACTATAGAGCGGAAGAAGAGCTTGGTACGATGTCAGCAATCGCTGGTGCTGCAAGAGCAGGTGTGCGTCTGTTCACGGCAACAT
>NZ_DAIDMN010000173.1 GCF_027448985.1 Sulfurihydrogenibium sp. | reverse complement strand
AAACCAATACTGGATGTAATAGAAGATACACAAAAAGCAAAAAACAACAGAGAAGTACTCAAAAAATTCTTTGAAATACTAAAACCATCTGACCCATACCTGCATCTTGTATTTTTAACAGGAGTATCAAGATTTTCAAAAGTATCTATATTTAGCGGGCTAAACCAGTTAAATGATATAACCTTAGACAGAGAGTTTGCAACCATGTGTGGATATACCCAGACAGAGTTAGAAACGGTCTTTGAAGACAGAATAAAAGAGTTTGACAAAGATGAAGTAAAAAAGTGGTACAACGGCTACAACTGGCTTGGAGAACCTGTCTACAATCCTTTTGATATACTTCTACTGTTTGACAAAAAAGAGTTTAGACCATACTGGTTTGAAACCGGAACACCCACATTTTTGATAAAAATGTTTCAAAAAAACCAGTACTATCTTCCAGATTTAGAGAACTTGGAAGTAGGAGAAGAGATACTATCTAACCTTGATATTGACTACATATATCCGGAAAATCTACTCTTCCAATCCGGATACCTGACTATAAAAAGCCAACTAAGAAAAGGAATAAAACAAAAGTATATACTGACCTATCCAAACTTAGAAGTAAGAGTTAGCTTAAACGACGCATTTTTAGATTATATAACAAAAAATCCGGTTTTAAAAGAGAAAACAGAAAGCAAAATATACGATATATTAGAAGAATCAAATGTAGAGAAACTAAAAGACATACTTCAAAGCTTTTTTGCAAGCATACCAACAGACTGGTACAGGAAAAATGACATATACCAGTACGAAGGATTTTACGCATCGGTAGTTTATGCGTTATTTACCGGAAGTGGCTTAACAACCATAGCGGAAGATACCACAAACAGAGGAAAGATAGACCTAACGGTGATAATCCAAGATAAAGTTTACATAATAGAGTTTAAAGTGATAGAAGAAACCCAAGAAGGAAAAGCATTAGACCAGATAAAAGAGAAAAAGTATTATGA
>NZ_DAIDMN010000172.1 GCF_027448985.1 Sulfurihydrogenibium sp. | reverse complement strand
ATAATAGAGTTTAAAGTGATAGAAGAAACCCAAGAAGGAAAAGCATTAGACCAGATAAAAGAGAAAAAGTATTATGAGAAGTATCAAGACAAGTACAAAGAAATATACCTGATAGGCATAGAGTTTAGTAAAGAGAAAAGGAATATAACAAATTTTGAAGTTGAAAAGGTAAAATGAAAAAAATATAATAAAGATGGAAATAAAAGGTATTCAATGTAATGAACTAATATGAAGGAGTGTGGGTATGAAGAATAATTTTATGAAGGACTATTTGGTTTTAAGTAAGTCTGGTCTTTTTGATTCTGAGTATTACTTAGATGAATATCCGGATGTGAAACAGGCTAATATGGATCCTTTGAAACATTTTGTTTTATATGGATGGAAGGAAGGAAAAAACCCTAACGAATGGTTTAATACAAAGAAATATCTAGAGAAAAATCCGGATGTAGCAAAAGCAGGTATAAACCCGTTTGTTTTTTTGGATAAGATTGAACCAATAATCCAAAGTAAACCGATTATCTGAAAAAAAGGAAGGTTTATTTTTATGATAAAATATTTTTTGAATTGGAAACTAATCTTAGGATGTGTTATTATTAGAAAAAGGGAAGTAAGATAAGATATGATAGAACAAAAAGAGCATCATTTTATTAAAGAATACTTTAATCTCGTTAAATATTTAATCAATCAACATCCGGATAACATAGATTTAGCTATGGCTAAAGCTGTAGGTTCTCCCACTTTAGAAAGTTTTTATGAAATAGGAGAAAAACAGTTTGCTGTACTAAAATTTATAGGTTTAAAAGATGGAATGTCAATTTACGATTTAGGATGTGGATCTGGTAGGACTGCAATGGCATTAAAACGTCACAATTGGACTGGTAATTACACTGGACAAGATATTGTACCGGAATTAATAATTTATGCATCCTCAAAAGTCTCTGACCCAAACTTTAAATTTTATATAAACCCTAATTTCCAATTCGAAAAAAAGATGAAATAAAAAACCTCCAGTGGTATCATAAAGTAAAACTACCACT
>NZ_DAIDMN010000171.1 GCF_027448985.1 Sulfurihydrogenibium sp. | reverse complement strand
CTTCATCAGACAAACTTTTATCCGGATTTAAAAACTCAACCGATACTGCCACACTTTTTTTATCGTCTGAGATAAAGGATTTAGATAGTTTGGTTATAGGTTATGCAGGGATAAGGGAGCCTGTAGGACATGAAGTTCAACCGGAAAAAGTTGATTTAATAGTTGTTCCGGCTGTTGTTTACGATAAAGAAGGACATAGGATAGGTTATGGAAAAGGTTATTACGATAGGTTTTTACCAAAGTTGAGATACGATTGTTTAAAAGTGGGTTTTGCATATGATTTTCAAGTTGTAGAAAAAATACCTCATCAACCTCACGACTTTAAGGTTGATGTTGTAATAACACCAACAAAAATTTTAAAAACAAAGAAGGAGGAAGTAAAATGAACGAAATTGTAGCTGGATTAATATCTGCAATAGTAGCCGGTGGAGCCGGATTTACTGCATGTAAAGTTATAGTAGGACAAAAACTAAAAGAAAAAGAGCAAGAGTATAATGCAGTACTTTCAAGAAAAGAAGAAATAGAAAATTTAGCTAAACAAGAAGCTGAGAGGATTAAGAAAGAAGCTGAAAAAGAAGCTGAGAGAATCATTAAAGATGTGGAAAGAGAGGCAAAGATAAAAGCATCCGAAATAGAAAAGGAAGCTCTTAAGCTAAAAGAACAACAAGAGTTTATTATAGAAAAAGAACTACTGAAAAGAAAACAAGAACTTGAAAACGAGTTAAAACAAAAGAGGGAAGAACTTCAAAATCTTGAAAAACAACTTCTTATGAAAGAATCACAACTTGAAAAAAGACTTGCAAGATTGGAACACAGAGAAGAAGAGATAGAGAAAAAAGCAGCTGAAATCTCTAAATTGGAAGCTGAGATAAAAGCATTAGAAAAAGAACTTAAAGAAAGAGAGGAAAAGATAAAATCAGCAGAAGAACAGTATATCCTTGAACTTCAAAGAATTGCAAGTATGACCAAAGAAGAAGCAAAAGGAATAATAACAAAAGAAGATATAACTCCTTACGGTAATATCATTACACCTAAATACATAGATTGGTCTT
>NZ_DAIDMN010000170.1 GCF_027448985.1 Sulfurihydrogenibium sp. | reverse complement strand
CTACATAAAACCCCGGATTTTTAAAATCGTAGTATATCTTGTCTGAAAGTGTTTTAAAAACTTCATCAAAAGATTTTACAACTTTACGGTAAAAGTTTTTAGGGCTATCTACTTTAAAAACAAAGTAAAAAATAGGTTGTCCTACTCCGTGAAATGTAATCGACCCTCCCCTGTCAGTCTTTATAACCGGAACCGGAAAATTCTCCTCTTTTTCGTTTTGTCCTATCGTATAAACATCGTAATGTTCACAAAGTATAAGATAGTTTTCTTGGTTTTCTACAGCAATAGAATGGATTTTTTTCATCTCTTCGTAAGCTTGAAGATAATCTACAATGCCTAAATGAGGAAATAGTTAATGAAATAGTTCATAGATTAAGAGATAACAACTGTAAAATTACCTTTGAAATTTTGGAATCGGAAGGTATAGAAAATTACGAGGATGTATCCGGATTTATAAAAGAGGTAAAGTCCTACGGTTCTAAGATAGCTATAGATGATTTTGGTTCCGGATACTCAAACTTTGCCCACATGTTAAAACTTGATGTAGATTATTTAAAAATAGATTCATCTTTAATAAAGAACATACATCAAGACAAAAACTCACAGATAATAGTCCAAACGATAGTAGGTTTTGCAAAAAAGTTAGGTATAAAAACGATAGCAGAATTTGTCCACAACAGAGAAGTTTTTGAAAAAGTAAGAGAGTTGGGAGTTGATTATTCCCAAGGCTACTACATTGGAGAGCCTAAACCTGAAATTGTTATGTAAAAAACTTTTTTATTTTTTCAACAACTTTGTTTTTTAATTCTTCTTTTTCTATGTTTATTCCTTCATTTATTAAAGAAGTGGCAGTGTAACCGTTTAGATTACATGGTTTTATAATATTAAATTTTTTAAGGTCTACGCTGTGATTTACCGCTACTCCATGAAGTGAATAACCCTTTGAGTACCTAAAACCAAGAGATGCTATTTTTCTGTTTTCTACATAAAACCCCGGATTTTTAAAATCGTAGTATATCTTGTCTGAAAGTGTTTTAAAAACTTCATCAAAAGATTTT
>NZ_DAIDMN010000169.1 GCF_027448985.1 Sulfurihydrogenibium sp. | reverse complement strand
TATCATCTGGCAGAAAAAGAGTATTATTAAAATCACCTTACTGGTCTGTAAGAGTTATGGAACCACCCTCTGGTGAATTACTTCCAAGGATTTGTTAAATATGCATGAATTTTCAATAGTTCAAAGTTTATTGAATCTAATAGAAGAACAAGCTAAATTAAACAATGCAAAGCAAGTATCAAAAGTGTTGGTAAAAATAGGTAAAATGTCTGGTGTAGAGCCTCATCTTTTAGAAATGGCATTTAATACTTTTAAAGAAAAAACTATAGCAGAAAATGCTGAGTTGATAATAGAAATCCAGGATATAATAGCTTACTGTAAAAACTGTAATATTGAGTTTGTTATACAAGATTACAGCTTCATCTGTCCAGACTGTAAAAGTATAGATGTAGATGTAATAGATGGAACAGAAATGCTTTTAAAGTCTTTAGAATTAGAAATGTAAAGTTAATAAATATTAACGTTGACGAATTTTAAAATTTTATTTATAATTATGAATGAATAATTATTCATAGGATTAAAAGATGGGAAAACAAATAAAAAGAAGAGAAAGATCTCCACCTTATATGGTTATATAAAGAGCGAAAAAATCTAATTTATTGTAGGAGGTTATTACTATGGAATTTTTTAGAAGAGAATTTTTAAGAGAAATGTTTACAAAACCTACAAATTTAATCGATACAAATAAAGGAGATGACTATTATAAGTCTCTTTATAAAAAAGCTGAAGAAAGGCTCACTTGGTTAAAATCTCAGAAACCAGTTAAAAATGAAGATATAAAATTTCAAGAATATTTATCAATGTGGGATATTTCAAGAAGAGATTTCTTTAAATGGGTTTCAATGATGACTGCAACTTTGATGTTACCACCATCTTTTGAACCATTGGTAGCTCAAGCAGCTGAAGTAATGAACAGAATCCCTATAGTTTGGATAAATATTCAAGATTGTGATGGTAACACGGAAGCACTTCTAAGATCTTCTGCACCAACGGTCGATGAGTTAATATTAGAGTATTTATCTATTGAATATCAAGAAACTTTAATGGCTGCGGCAGGAGAACAAGCAGAAAAATGTCTT
>NZ_DAIDMN010000168.1 GCF_027448985.1 Sulfurihydrogenibium sp. | reverse complement strand
AAAAGAATCCGGATTAAAAGGTGTTTTAACAACTGGAATATTAGATTTTCCTACTCCAGGAGCAAAAACCCCAGAAGAAGGAATAGAAAAAACTAAAGATTTCATAGCCCAGCATAAAAACGACAAAAACGTATTTCCGGCAATAGGTCCTCATGCCCCTTACACATGCAGTCCAAAAACATTGATAAAAGCTATGGAAGTGGCTGTTGATTACGATGTTTTATACCATATTCACGTTTCTGAGACATTACAAGAAGTAGAAGACATAAAAGCCAGGTACGGAGCAACACCTGTTAGACATCTTTACAACATAGGAGTGTTAAACGAAAGAGTTTTAGCAGCCCATATGGTCCATCCAACAGAAGAAGAGATAGAACTTTTAGCAGAAAAAAATGTAAAGATAGCCCATTGTCCTGAAAGTAATCTTAAACTTGCATCTGGAATAGCTCCAATACCAAAGATGGTAGAAAAAGGTATAGTGGTAGCCTTAGGTACAGATGGAACAGCATCAAACGACGACCTTGACCTAATAGGAGAAGCTTCAACGGCAGCAAAACTACATAAAGGCTACAACCTAAACCCCACAGTTTTACCTGCAAGACAGGTTTTAGCCATGATGACCCGTCAAGGAGCAAAAGCGGTACTTATGGAAGACAAAATAGGAACGATAGAAGTTGGAAAAGATGCTGACGTAGTTGTTATAGATATAAACCAGCCACATCTCCAACCTCTTTTTGACCCATACACTCAGATAGTATACTCTGCAAAAGGAACAGACGTTGACACTGTAATTATAAATGGAAAGGTTGTAATGAAAAATAAGGTAGTTCAAACTGTTGATAAAGAAAAGGTATTGTATATAGCTAAAAAGTGGAGAGAAAAAATAGTTAATGGTTAAAAAAATATCCATCCTTTTAGTTTTTGTAGCAACTTTAGTTGCCACTTTTGTTTTTTATAAAAAAAACAACAACTACTCCTATTACACGGTAGAGAAAAAACAAGTTGTCCGTTCTGTTTACGCATCCGGATACATAGACACATCCGATGCAGTTATAGTAAAATCGGAAGTATCCGGATAC
>NZ_DAIDMN010000167.1 GCF_027448985.1 Sulfurihydrogenibium sp. | reverse complement strand
TGGATGTATAAGAAACGAGTATTTTGAATGGAAAGTGGAAGCTCATGAGTTTGGTACAAAGGAAGGTTGTTTATTTTACGAGCTTGGTTGTAGAGGACCTTTGACACATTCTCCGTGTAATAAAATTTTATGGAATGGAAAGTCTTCAAAAACACGAAGTGGCATGCCATGTATAGGTTATACAGAATTTGACTTTCCACTTAGATCTAAATATTTTGAAACCAAAACAAATATAGGTATTCCTGAAGAAGTTCCTTTAGGTGTTTCTAAAAGAGCTTATATAATGCTATCTGGAGTTGCAAAAACATTTACAAATCAAAGATTAAATAAAAAACTTGAAGAAACAGATATATAATAAAATAAAAGATGAAAGTCGAAAAAGTTATATTAAACAGAGTTGAAGGTGAAGTTAGTTTAAAAATACAATGGGATAGTTATGGAAAGGTTTCAGATGCTTTTGTTGTTGCCTATAATTCTAGAGGGTTTGAAAAGATATTAGAAGGTAAAGAACTACCGGATGCTTTAGTTATAACTCCCAGAATTTGTGGTATATGTGGACACGCTCATCTTATAGCTACTGTAAATGCTATAGAAAATCTTTATATGGCTAATTCTATAAACATAGATGTCCCCCAAAAAGCAAAGCTTATAAGACAAATTACTCTTTATAGCGAGATAATACAAAATCACTTAAAATGGTTTTATTTGTTTATAATGCCAGATTTTATAAAATTATTACCGACTGCATACTTAGAAGATTTTAGACCGTTTTCAGGAGAAAAATGGAAAAAAGCAATAAAGTACTCATCAGAAATAGTCAAAATTATTGCTATATTTGGTGGTCAATGGCCTCATACATCCTATGCAATTGCTGGAGGAGTTACAGCAGATCCTTTAAAAACGGATATTATAGAAGCGCTTTCAATCGTAGATAATCTTATAAAATATGTAGAAAAAGAAATCTTAGGAATTCAGTATGAAGAATACTTAGAAATAAAAAATATAGAAGAGTACTTGGCAAAGTCTGAAAATGGAGATTTAAAAAAATTTATAGATTTATGTATTAAATCAAATTTAGATACAACAGGTCAATC
>NZ_DAIDMN010000166.1 GCF_027448985.1 Sulfurihydrogenibium sp. | reverse complement strand
TGTATAGGTTCATATAGACAATGAGCATCTACCTTGATAAAATAATCAAACAAAATAGGAGGTAGATAAAATGAAAGGAAAAATAGGCACAAGTACCTACATCTTCTCTCTGTTCCCTAAAAAACTATCAAAAAACATATCCGACTTAAAACTAACAAAGGAAGTAAAATCAAGACTAAAATGGATTAGCTATTTCCAAAAAACTAAAAATATTTCCAAAACGTGTAGATATTTCGGTATCTCTAGAAATACTTTCTACAAATGGTATAAAAGATTTCAAAAAGATGGATTGGAAGGACTATACGATAAACCTAAAACACCTAAAAATAAAAGAAAACCGGATGTAAGAGAAAAATACAGAGAAATTATAATAAAAGTTAGACAACAGAACCCTACATGGAGCAAAGAAAAAATAGCACATTATCTAAAAATAGAAAAAAATATAAATGTTTCAGCATCTACAGTATATAGAGTACTAAAAGAATCCGGATTAATGGAAAGGACAAAAACTATAAAAGAAGAAAAAAAAAGGAAAAATAGAATAAATAAAAAGAGAACAAAAAGAGGTTTACAAGCGAGCAAACCAGGAGACGTAGTACAAATAGATGTAAAACATCTAATAGTAGATGGGCAAACATACTATCAATTTACAGCTATAGACAAGTATAGTAGATTATCATATGGGAAAGTATATAAGACAAAAAGCTCAAAAAATGCAAAAGAATTTTTGAAAGAATTAATAGACAGGTTTGAATTTAAGATAAAAAAGATACAGACGGATAATGGTAGTGAATTTTTAGGGGAGTTTCATAAATATTTAGAAGATATAGGGATAGAGCATTACTATAGCTATCCAAGGAGTCCTAAGACAAATGCATATGTAGAGAGATTAATAAGGACGATAGAGGAGGAATTGTGGCTAATAGAGGGATTAGATTACAGCATAGAGGAATTAAATAAGAGATTAAGCAGGTATATAAGGAAGTATAACTACATTAGACCACATCAAGGACTAAGATTTAAAACTCCAGCAGATATTGCATATGGGATGTGATATAATGTTTATGTATGGATGCTCACGATGTACTGAACCAATACA
>NZ_DAIDMN010000165.1 GCF_027448985.1 Sulfurihydrogenibium sp. | reverse complement strand
ATTCAAGAAAAATCTGCTTTTGACCCAGATGCATTACATTTACATACCATTATCTACAGGATATTCATCTCAAGAAAGTTTAACATTCAAAACAAAGTTTTACAAAATTCCCTAACTTCTATTTTCCTTTGGATTTTAAACCTTTTTGCAGTTGTACCAGCTGTAGTATTTTACAGTAATACCTTATATTTGGTTGTTGTTTGTTTTATCTTTGCTGTGATTTATAATTTAACGTATAAAAAATTAATACACACAAAAGCAGGACCATTTTTGAAATAGGAGGAGGAACTGTATGAAAGCTGTTATACTTGCAGGTGGAAGTGGGACGAGGTTGTTTCCCTTATCAAGAAAAAATTACCCAAAACAGTTTTTAAAAATAGGAAGCAATAAATCCTTATTTCAAAATACAGTTTTAAGATTATCTCCAATCTCAAAAGACCCAATCATAATTACAAATAAAGAGTATAAATTCCACGTTATAAATCAACTTAAAGAAATAGGAATAACCAACTACCATCTAATAGAGGAACCAGTTGGTAGAAATACAGCTCCTGCTATTGCTTTAGCCCTAAAGTTTGCAATAGAGCAGTTAGATCTTCCAGAAGACGAGGTTTTAGGTATATTCCCTTCAGACCACCTTATAGAACCAACTGACCTTTTTGTAGATTATGTAAAAAAAGCAGAAAAAGTAGCAAAAGATTACCTTATAACCTTTGGAATAAAACCAACAAAACCAGAAACAGGATACGGCTACATAGAGTCAGGAGAAAAAATTAACGATTACACATACAAAGTAGTAAAATTCCACGAAAAACCTTCATTAGAAAAAGCCCAATCCTACATACAAAAAGGAAACTACTACTGGAACAGTGGGATGTTTGCCTTTACTATCTCAAATATCCTTCAAGAACTAAAAAAACACAGCCTAGACATATATCAACTTTTCCAAGAAAACTCCTACCAATCCTTACTTGAAAACTTTCAAAATATGCCAGATATATCCATAGATTATGCCATAATGGAAAAAACAGGCAAAGCAGCTGTCATACCTCTTGACCTAAAATGGTCTGACCTTGGGTCATGGGATAGCGTTTATCAAACCTTAGAC
>NZ_DAIDMN010000164.1 GCF_027448985.1 Sulfurihydrogenibium sp. | reverse complement strand
TATGTACCTGACTGGTAATGTAGGTGTGTTCAGATTGTATGGTGACCCAGAAGACTTAAACATACTTTACAAAATAGGAATAGGAAACCGAACCGGTCAAGGCTTTGGCATGGTGGAGGTTGTGGAATGAAGGAGGGAAATAAAGAAAGAGTATACCTTTCTGATTGGTTGTACAATGCAGGAATTTTAGGTTTTCTCAAAATAAACTCCGATTTGTTTGATATTAAAACGGTAGGAGATAAAAAAGAAGTAAAATCAAAAGATGAGAATATGTTAAAGATTGGAGAAAATTATATAGAATTTGATAGAAAGATTTTTAAAGATTTTTCAAAAAGATTTTTTAACTTTGCTTTTAATCAATATTTAAAATTTTTATATGAACTTATTGAAACTTTAAAGGATAAAGAAAAATTTAATTATGTTTATGATAGATTCAAAAATTTACTGACTAACTATTCTCTTTTGAAGAAAAAACTTGGTAATATACCACCTAAAAAAGATTTTCAGGGAAAAGAAGAGCAGTTGAAACCCTTAATTGAAAAAGCCATAGGAATAATGGAACAAGATAGGGAATTTTGGGAATCTGAGGTACAGAATTATCTACGAAAGATTTACGGACAAAAAAGTTTTTTAAACAAAAGTGTAAATAAAGATAGATTCAAAAAATTTTACGAAGATTTTGAAGTTCCATTGACAGAGAACAACGTAGAAAAAGATAAAAAGTATTACTGTATTTCCTGTAATGAAAGAAAAGCAAAAAAGGATTCTATATTTGACACTGGGATTTCTAAATTCTACGGATTGAATCCGGATGCTGTAAATTTTGCTTGGAACTTTAATTCAAAACTTCCTCTTTGTGAAATTTGTGAAATTGTATATTTTTCATACTTTGCGGCATTTACTCCGATGAAAAAAGGTGATAAGACAGTATACTACTTTGTAAATTCAGATAGTTCTATATACGACCTGATTGTGGATAATTTGTTATTAGAAAAATCTTTAAACAAAGAGAATCCTCTTTTAGAGTTTTTTACAGAGCTAATATTGGAATCTTCATACAAAGAAGCTGTTTTCACTCTTCAAAATATTCAAATTTTAGAAATAGATTTAAGCGAAGAAGTTATGCCAAA
>NZ_DAIDMN010000163.1 GCF_027448985.1 Sulfurihydrogenibium sp. | reverse complement strand
AAAATCAATTGACATACATTACCTTTTCTTTTACATTCATTGCTTCTTAATCCTTCATTCTTATACTCTTTGATAAGCTGTATAGACCTTTCTATGCTATCCAATACTTCTATCATCCTTATCATGATTGTTTTTGCCATGTTTATTTCCGGTGGATTCAAGTTATATTTTAAGGCTAAATTTTTAGAATTTTCAGTTAAGTATTCAAAACAGTTGTTGAATCTTGCTATAGGCCCCACAATGTACGTTTGCTCGTCTTTTGTTTTACTGTACTTTGCGGTAGAGTAAGATTTTTCGTATTCTTCAAAGTAATATAAAAATTCGTCTTTATCTATTATGGTTCCATTGGATATGAATACTTTTCCTTTGAGTATAGGGTAGTATTCATCCTCTTTTAAAGAGACAAAAATTATGTTGTTAGGAAGCAAGTGCTGAGGAAAGTTTAGTTTTGAGAGAAATTTTAAAATCTCCAAACTGTACTCGTAAGATTTTTCTAAATCCGGAATAATCCCTTTCAATTCCATCTCCTTTGGATAAGTTGTAAAACCACCTACTTGGACAGTGACAGGATGGACTGCTCTACCTCCAATGATTTCAAGAATTTTTTGACCTGTTTGTTTTATAAACAAAGCCTTTTTTGATAAATCAGGATTAGTTTTTAAGAGTTCAAAAAATGAGTTTAGTCCCAAAAAATCCGGAAGATGCATAAAAAAAACGTGAATTGCATGACTGTGAATCCATTCTCCATAATAAAAAACTCTTCTTAAATTTTCAACTTCTTTTGATACTTTAACATCAAATATACTCTCAACAGCCTGAACTGAGCTCATCTGATAGGCTACAGGGCAGATACCACATATCCTTGCGGTTATATCAGGAATAACATCAAATCTTTTTCCTTTTAGGATAGATTCGAAAAATCTAGGTGGTTCAAAAATGTTAAGTATAACATCCACTACCGTATCATCTTTTATAATGACTTTTAAAGAGCCTTCTCCTTCAACTCTTGTTAAAGGTCTGATTTCCATAATCCCTCCAAGTATATAGGATTGTAAGCGTTTAGGGTGTTTTCTACAAACTCTTTTATGTCCCATCCATTCTCTTCAAAAATTTCCTTTAATGCCTCTATATTTGCATCTTTGTAAGGACCGA
>NZ_DAIDMN010000162.1 GCF_027448985.1 Sulfurihydrogenibium sp. | reverse complement strand
TTTAAATTCTATTAACTTAGATGGTTAATAGACACTAACTTATTGATATATACTTAAAATTTTTTGATTAAAATATGAAATAATAATTTCAAAATGAAATATCATTAGTGATACACCAAAATGGTATAATATTTAAATCAAGTACTAAATCTGTAAGGAGTATCAATGGAAGACATTAAAAAAGTCCCTAGTGAAGAAGAAGTTAAAAGTGCTTACATAGATTATGCGATGTCCGTTATTGCAGGTAGGGCTATTCCGGATGTAAGAGATGGTCTAAAACCGGTTCAAAGAAGAATTTTATACGCCATGTACGATTTAGGACTTCTTCCTAATAAACCTTATAAAAAATCCGCAAGAATAGTAGGAGAAACATTAGGTAAATTTCATCCCCATGGTGATACTTCCGTTTACGATGCATTAGTTAGAATGGCTCAAGATTTTACAATGAGATATCCACTTATAGACGGACAAGGAAACTTTGGTTCAATAGACGGTGACCCCCAGGCGGCTATGAGGTACACGGAGGCAAGGCTTACAAAACTTGCCGTTGAGATGCTTGAAGATATAGAAAAAAACACGGTTGATATGATGCCAAACTTTGATGCATCCTTAGAGGAACCTACGGTTTTACCGTCTAAATTTCCAAACCTTATATGTAATGGAACATCCGGAATAGCGGTCGGTCTTGCAACAAGTATTCCTCCTCATAACTTTACAGAAGTGGCAGAGGCATTAAAATACTTAGCCCAATTTCCGGATGCTACAGTCGAAGAGTTGTGCCAATTTATCAAAGGTCCTGATTTTCCTACAGGAGGAATAATCACCAACACCCATCAAGAGATTGTAGATATATACAAAACAGCAAGAGGCTCTGTAACCATAAAAGGAAAAGCACGAATAGAAAAACTTCCTGGTAACAGACAAAGAATAGTGATTTATGAAATACCTTATCAAGTAAATAAAGTTGAACTAATCAAAAAAATAGCTGAACTTGTTAGAACCGGAAAAGAAAAAGGAATTTCAGACCTTAGAGACGAATCGGACAGAACCGGAATAAGAATCGTAATAGAGTTAAAAAGAGATGCAAATCCGGAGAAAGTCCTTAAAAAACTTTACAAAAGTACACCCCTTGAAAAAAACTTCCCTGTAAATCTCACGGTGTTA
>NZ_DAIDMN010000161.1 GCF_027448985.1 Sulfurihydrogenibium sp. | reverse complement strand
AACTTTTTAGGTCTAAATTTCTATAGGATAAAATAGCATCATCTATAGGATTTTTAAATCCTGATTGAAAGAAGGCATTTAAATAAGCGTAATGAAAGATTTTTTCATTGTCTTTACCTTCTAAATCTTTAAATCCTACAACTTTCATTACTCCTTGAGTAATTGTTCCAGTTTTATCGGTACATAAAACGTTCATACTACCAAAGTTCTCAATGGAGATAAGTCTTTTAACTATTACTTTTTTTTCAGCCATTCTTTTAGCACCAAAGGACAGAGTGATAGATACGATTGCAGGAAGTAAAGTAGGAGTTATACCAATTGAAAGAGACAGTGCAAATAAAAAGGACTCTATTACAGGTCTATGAAAATAAACGTTTATAAAAAATACTATAAGTATAAGGACAAATGCTATTTCCATCAGGAGATAGCCAAACCTTCTTAAACCTTTTTCAAAATCCGTTTCATATTTTATTTCTTCATACTTTGATGCAATTTTACCAAATTCTGTGTTTTTTCCCGTTTGTACACATACAGCTTTTCCGTAGCCACTTAAAACATAAGAACCCATAAATAACTTTTGTCCTTTTTCTTTCTCAACAGGGTAAGATTCACCTGTTAACATAGATTCATTTACAAAAAGGTCTTTAGAATCAACTAAAATACAGTCCGCCGGAATTATATCTCCTGCTGTCAGAATAACAACATCTCCCACAACAACATTTTCTACAGGAATATCTTTTCTCTTTCCATCTCTTATAACAGTAGCTTTAACTTTTACTAATGAGATTAAATTTTCTATAGTTTTATGGGCTGACCTTTCTTGGAAAAAGTCAACAACAGCACCTAAAAATACTATAAGGATTATTATCAGTGATTCAAATTTATCCCCTAAAAAATAGGACAAGAATGTAGCTGATAGAAGTAAAAGAATAAAAGGGTTTTTAAACTGGTTTATGAAAAGTTTTAAATCTGAAAAACTTTTTCTTTCCTTTAAAGTGTTGTAGCCGTATATTTTTATTCTTTCTTTGGCTTCTTTTTCAGATAAACCATTTTCTAAATCTGTGTTTAAATTCTTATAAAGTTCTGTTATATCCATAATTGTAAATACAACTAACTTCCTTTTAAAATGCTATTTTTATAACCATAGAAAAAGTAGATGAGTATTCCTATAAAACTCCAA
>NZ_DAIDMN010000160.1 GCF_027448985.1 Sulfurihydrogenibium sp. | reverse complement strand
GTGGGGTAGAAAAAACCTTGCTTATCCAATCCAAAAGTTCAACTCCGGGTACTACTACTTAGTCAACTACAAAACCGCAAACAACAAACTTCCCGGAATCCTTGAGTACAATTTAAGGATTAACGAAGATGTTATCAGATTTTTAAACATGAAGGTTCATGTTCCAAAAGCTTCTCAACAGGAGAATAAAGAGGTAGCATAACATGTTAAACAAAGTTTTGTTAATCGGTAGGCTAACAAGGGACCCTGAGATAAGATACCTACCAAGTGGTATGCAGATAACAAGTTTTACATTGGCAGTTAATAGAAGAAGTTGCAGAAGAAACAACTGAGGGAGCTTCTGCTTAATTGATAAAGGCTATTGTTGGACTTGGAAATCCGGGACAAAAGTATAAAGATACTCGTCACAACGTCGGTTTTATGGTTGCCGACGCTGTGGCAAAATCAATTAAATGTGATAAAAAATACAAAGAAAAAGATTTTTCTCATATATACGAGTGTCCAGATTATGATGTCATAATAGCCAAACCTCAAACGTATATGAATTTAAGTGGAAATGCGGTTGTAAACATTTTAGAAGATTACAACTTAAAACCTAATGAGATACTAGTTGTTTACGATGACCTTGACTTACCACTTGGAAGTATAAGACTACGGACAAAAGGTTCAAGTGGTGGACACAACGGAATAAAATCAATTATAAGTATGATAAAAACAGAAGAGTTTCCAAGACTAAAAATAGGAATAGGAAGACCTGCAAGAAAAGAGGAAGTATCCGATTATGTTTTATCTCCTTTTACAAAAGATGAAAAAATTATTTTGGATAGGGTAATAGCTGCCTCTACAGAATGTATACTAAACGTGTTAAAATATGGTATAGAAAAATCTATGAATAGTTGTAATAAAAGTGTGATATAAGCCTTGCTTTCCTGTAAGTATCAGGAAGGCTGATTTTATAAAAATCATCCAGAAGGAGGTATGTGTATGAGACATTACGAACTAGTGTTTGCTCTAAAACCAACTCTATCGGAAGAAGAGTTAAACGGTAGAGTTGAAGCAATCCAAAACCTGATTAAAGAGAATCAGGGAGAGATTTACAATTTTGAAAAGTGGGGTAGAAAAAACCTTGCTTATCCAATCCAAAAGTTCAACTCCGGGTACTACTACTTAGTCAACTACAAAACCG
>NZ_DAIDMN010000159.1 GCF_027448985.1 Sulfurihydrogenibium sp. | reverse complement strand
TATCCTCTAACATTTCTAAACATAATTCTGCTTCTTCTTCTGACAACAACCCTTCTCTTAAAGCCTCTCTAAAACAACTTTTAGGAGAGTTACACGGTACATATTCAACTTTCTCTAAGTACTCTTTAATGGTTTTCCAAAGTATTTCAAACGTGTACTCAAATCTTTGTATTGTTGCATCCCTGACTATCACAGAGTAATCTTCATTGATTATTTCATCTAAAGTTTTAAATGCCTTTTTCAAGTCATTTAACTTTTGAACTAATTTTTCCAAATGGTTACACCTTCTCTTTCTATATTTTCTCTTAATTTTAATGGTGCATCTTCGTATCTAACAATATCCACAAAGTAAGGAATGGTAGATTCTTCTACAAAGTCTTTAATTTTTAAAATTTCCTTTTTTCCCAAACCTTTTATAGCTAAATCTATATCTGAATAATATTTATAATCTCCTCTTGCTCTACTACCAAACAAGATTACCTCTATTTTTTTATCCCTAAAATTTTGTTTTATGTAGTCTAAGATTTTTCCTATTGACCTTTCATATACTTCCGATTTTTCCATTTACTATATCAAACAATGTTTTATATACTTCTTCTGAACCGGCTACTATATCTCCCGATGAGAAATCTTTTTTTCCTTCAAAGTTTGTACATATACCTCCGGATTCTTCTATAAGCAGTATTCCGGCTGCTATATCCCATATAGATAGTTTCATTTCAAAAAAACCATCAAAAACCCCTTCTGCAACTAATGCTAAATCTATAGCTGCAGCTCCGGGTCTTCTCACTCCTGAAAATGTAATCATTGCTTCTTTCAACATTGATAAATATTGGTCAAGTTCTGCTATCTTTCTAAAAGGAAATCCAGTAGCTACAACAGCTGATTCTACCGGTCTATTTGACACTTTTATTCTCTCTCCGTTTAAATAAGCTCCTTCTCCTTTCCCTGCCCAGTAGAGTTTATCCAACATCGGAATGTATATACTAGCTGCAACAATTTCTTGTTTATGCATAAGTGCTACAGACACGGCAAAAATTTCAAAACCACATATATAGTTCTTTGTTCCATCAAGTGGGTCAACTATCCAAATGTAATCTCCATCTCCAAACTTTCCGTCTTCCTCTCCTAAGAAAGAATGATTAGGATATTTAGAAAGAGAAGGTGTAACCATTTGGAAAAATTAGTTCAAAAG
>NZ_DAIDMN010000158.1 GCF_027448985.1 Sulfurihydrogenibium sp. | reverse complement strand
ATCCAGATTTATTAGAATTGGAAGAAAAAGTAGTAGAAATAAGAAGAACAACACGTGTTATGGAAGGTGGTAGAAGGTTTTCATTTAGTACATTAGCTATAGTTGGAGATAAAAAAGGTCATGTAGGATTTGGTCATGGAAAAGCAAGAGAAGTTCCACCTTCCATTGCAAAAGCTATTGCTGATGCAAAGAAAAGACTCATAAAAGTTCCATTGATAGAAGGAACAATTCCTCATGACGTTATTGGAGAGTACGATTCAGCTGTAGTTTTATTAAAACCTGCAAGAAGAGGTACTGGTGTTGTTGCTGGAGGACCAATGAGACCTGTCCTTGAACTTTTAGGAGTTACAGACATTCTTACTAAAATTATAGGAAGGACAACAAATCCTAATGCTGTTGTAAGAGCAACATTTGATGCATTATTAAAAGTAAAAGCACCTGAAGAAGTTGCAAAGATTAGAGGTTTAGAAGAAGAAAAGATACTTAAAAATTATAGAATATATGCTGGAGGTGTACCAGTAAAATGAAAATAAAAGTAAAATTAATTAGAGGATTCACCGGTAAAACTGAGAAACAAAAGCAAGCATTAAAATCTTTAGGATTGAAGAAAATATACGATGAAAGAATCTTAGATAAAAATCCTATGGTATGTGGAAATTTAGAATTAGTAAAACACTTAGTTAAAGTGGAGGAGATACAGTAATGAAACTACATGAATTAAAACCTAATAAAGGAGCAACGCATAAAAAGAAAATAGTAGGAAGAGGTATAGGTTCTGGACACGGAAAAACTTCTACAAGAGGTCATAAAGGACAAAAATCAAGGTCTGGAGATTCTAAACTTCCTGCAAGGTTTGAAGGTGGACAAACACCTTTCATAATGAGAATTCCTAAGAGAGGATTTAAAAATCCAAACAAAGTAGAATATGAAATAGTAAATTTAAAAGATTTAGATAAAAAGTTTAATGAGAATGAAGAAGTAAATCCTAAAACTTTAATGGAAAAAGGATTAGTAAAAAAGGGAGAATGTGTAAAAATACTCGGAGATGGAGAGATAACAAAGAAATTGACAGTAAAAGCTCATTCTTTCTCTGCTTCTGCTGAAGAAAAAATAAAAGCTGTTGGTGGAACGATAGAAAAAATCTCTAAATAGAGGTAGTTTTGGATAAAATTATAAATATTTTACAAATAAAAGAGCTTAGAAACAGAATATTAATAACTTTATTTGTTAATAGAAGTACAGAAATTTCTCCTACC
>NZ_DAIDMN010000157.1 GCF_027448985.1 Sulfurihydrogenibium sp. | reverse complement strand
ATTTAAATTTTTTGCTTCTTCTACAAGGTCTTGAATTTTTGAAAAATTTTTACCGATTATCACTTTTTTACCACTTAAAATAGGTTCAAATATATTATGTCCTCCAACTTTTGCTATTGTTCCACCTACGAATACAGCATCAGCAAACTTGTATAAAGAAGAAAGTTCTCCAACGGTGTCTACTATATAGATATCAGTATTTATAATGGTAGTGTTAGACCTTAGAGAGTATGAAAATCCATATTTATTGATTAGATTTATTATCTCTTTTACTCTTTCTATATGTCTTGGAGCTAAAACAAGAGAGATTTCCGGATACTGTCTTTTTATTTCATCAAACACTTGAATTAATATCTCTTCTTCCGGATTGTGGGTACTTCCGGCAAGGATAATCTTTCTACCAGCTTTATCTAAATTTATATTTTTTTGGTTTATTTGAGATAAAAGCTTTAAGTTACCACACACCGTTATTCTATCTTCACTTACAATGTTGCTTAATAATTCTTTATCTTTGATGTTTTTTACTATGAATTTTGAAAATCTGTTTAAAATTTCTTTGTAATAAATGTTGTTGATATTTTTTGGAAGTCTTGTATTTATTGATAAAACAGGAATTTCCTTTGATGAAAAGTAAATAAGGTTAAACCAAAATTCTCCTTCCTCTATGATTAACACTTTTGGTTTGTAAACCTTTAAAAATTTTCTTATTAAGAATCCAAAATCAAAGGGTAAAAAAACAACATTTACATTTTCTATATATTTTTTTGCAAATTCGTATGACCTTGGAGAAAAAACTGTAAGTAAAACTTCTTTTTGTGAAGAGATGTAATTAATGATAGGTAACGCTGTTTTTATCTCTCCTGTACTTGCACAATGAATCCACACAGGTCTTGAATTTAATTTTTTTGTTTTAACAACCAATCTTTCTAAAAATCCTACACTATAACCGTTTTTTTTGCTGAAAAGAATCCAAAATGGAGCAAAAATAAAAAATCCTACAAACAAAACTAAGTTGTAAATAAATCTTATTAAATGGACCATAGTATTTTTTTGTAACTCAAGTTTGTAGCAAAGTAAGATGTTAAAATAGCTACCGCAACCATACTAAACATTATAACAAGTTGAAAAAACACAGCATGGATAGGATTTGCTCCTGCTAAGACCATTCCGGCTGTTATTCCTGGAATCCATATTATGCCAAGTGTTTGAAGGTTGTTAAGTATAGGTATTAGTGCTGCTTTTATAGAATTTTTTATTTGAAATCTAAAC
>NZ_DAIDMN010000156.1 GCF_027448985.1 Sulfurihydrogenibium sp. | reverse complement strand
CAGTGGTAGTTTTACTTTATGATACCACTGGAGGTTTTTTATTTCATCTTTTTTTCGAATTGGAAATTAGGGTTTGTGTTATAATTATCTCTTACAATTTTTCAAAGGAGGATACAATGGCAAAGGTTAAGATGAAAACTAATAGAACCGCAGCAAAAAGATTGAAAATCACTGCAAACGGAAAAGTAAAGTACACAAAAGGAGGTGTATCCCACTACAACACTAAAAAATCTTCAAAGAGAAAAAGACAAGGCAGAAGACCACAGTATGCTCCAAAATGTATAGAGCATAAACTTAAAGCACTTTTACCAAACGACGTTTAAAAGGAGGTATTAAAAGATGAGAGTAAAAGGTCCATCTTCAAAGAAACATAAAAAGAAAATTTTAAAGTTAGCAAAAGGGTATTACGGGCAAAAGCATAGGTCTTACAGAAGAGCGAAAGAACAGGTAATGCACTCTTTAGCTTACGCTTACAGAGACAGAAGACAGAAGAAAAGACAGTTTAGGTCTTTATGGATTACAAGAATCAACGCAGCTGCAAGATTAAATGGATTGAGCTACAGTCAGTTTATTAACGGTCTTAAAAAAGCCGGAATAGAGCTTGACAGAAAAATTCTTGCTGATATGGCTGTAAACGATATGCCAGCTTTTACAAAACTTGTAGAAACTGCGAAATCTGCTTTAGCGGCGTAATTTATGGAAGTAAAAGCTCAACTTCTTAATCTTAAAGAAGAAGTTTTAAAAGAGATACAGAGTGTTAAAGACCCTTCTACGTTGAACGAATTAAGAGTAAAGTACCTTGGCAAAAAGGGTGCTATCACTTCTATCCTTAAAACTCTTGGAAGCTTACCACCGCAAGAGAGAAAAGAAGTTGGGCAACTTGCAAACTCTATAAAAGAGTTTTTAGAAGAGAAAATAAAAGAGTACGAAGAAATTTTTAAGAAAAAGGAACTTGAAGAAAGTTTAAAAAGGGAAAAGATAGACATCACACTGCCAAAGAGCTGGTTTGAAGTTGGCTGTCCTCATCCTGTACTTCAAACGTTAAAAGAGATTACAGATATATTCTTGTATATGGGTTTTTCTGTAGAATCAGGTCCGGAAGTTGAGTATGAAGATTACAACTTTACCATGCTTAACATTCCGGAAAACCACCCTGCAAGAGATATGCAGGACACATTTTACCTAAACAACGGTATGCTCCTTAGAACTCATACATCTCCTGTTCAAATCAGAACGATGCTAAAGAGAAAACCACCAATCGCTATAGTGGCTCCGGGAAGAGTTTACAGAAAAGATTTGGACCCAACACATTCTCCGATGT
>NZ_DAIDMN010000155.1 GCF_027448985.1 Sulfurihydrogenibium sp. | reverse complement strand
AAACGACAGCTTTGTAGTAGTTGCAACTGGAGAATCAAACGTAGAGATAAACGAAACAAACAGAGTCTACTTTGCAAAAAAACTGTACGAAGTTGCCTTAGAGCTTGCAAAAATGATAGTAAAAGATGGAGAAGGTGCTACAAAACTTATAGAAATAAATGTTTTTCAAGCATCTTCAAAAGAAGAAGCCAAGAAAGTAGGACAAGCAATTGCAACATCAAACTTATTTAAAACAGCAATGTTTGGAAACGACCCAAACTGGGGAAGAATACTTTCAGCGGTAGGACAACTTCACCTTGACATTGATTTTTCAAAAGTAAAGTTGTATTTAGGAGACTTTTTACTTTATGATGGTGAACCTCTAAATTTTGATAGAAAATCTGCCGTAGAATATTTAAAAAACAACCAAGAAGTAGTTATAAACCTTTATTTAAAAAGAGGAGAAGAAGAGTGGACCTTTTATACCTGTGATTTAGGATACAAGTATGTAGAGATAAATGCGGAATATACCACCTAAACTCTTCTAAACTCCTTTTTTGAATAGTTACATACTGGACATTTCCATTTATCCGGAAGGTCTATAAACTCGACTCCAGGAGATATGTTGTTTATTTCATCTCCTTTTAAGGGGTCGTAAATGTAGCCACAAACTCTGCACCTGTATTTTAAATTACTTTCCTTCTTGACCAGCACTTTCATCTTCCAACCTCTCAGCCAAGTATTCTGCCAAATGCATAACTTTTACATTTTTATAATCTCCATGTTTATACATTCCATCAGCAAGATTTAAAACACATCCGGGACAATCACTTAAAACATAGGTTGCTTCTGTCTTTTTTAGGTCTTCTATTTTTCTTTTTTGAAGTTCAGATGCAACTTCGTAATTCGCAACGGAGAAGTAACCGGCAAATCCACAACACATCATCGCTTCTTCACCTTCAACGTATCTTGTATCTTTTACATTTTTCAACACGTTTCTAAAAACATTAGGGTCAGTTTTCATCGCTGTGTAAGAGTGACAAGGAAAATGGAAAGTCACTTTTTCTCCTTTTCCTCTGAAAGTAAAGAAACCTTCTTCTTCCAATATTTCCGCAAAATCTTTAACCGGATATTTATACTCTTCTTTTAAAGCTCCTCCACAAGTAGGACATGCAACTACGATATAATCAAATTTGTATCTGTCTATTTCTTCTTTATTGTGTTTCATTAATTTATTGAAAGCGTCTATCTCTCCACTGTAAAGGTGTGGTGCTCCACAACATCTTATATCCTTTGGAACTACAACATCGTATCCGGCTTTTTCCATAAGTTTTAGTACACTTTCTCCAACTTTTCCTTGAAATGCATCTATCATACACCCTGT
>NZ_DAIDMN010000154.1 GCF_027448985.1 Sulfurihydrogenibium sp. | reverse complement strand
CCTTAGAGCTTGCTGTTGAAAGGATGCTTCCTAAAAACAAATTACAGAAAAGATACATGAAAAGATTGAAACTTTGCCTGTCTTCTTTTTTCTTCTATCCTTCTACTTTTTAGTCTTATTAACTGTCTTTCTACTTCGTCTATAACAAAGTCTATTGCTGAGTATAGGTCATTACTCTCTTCCCATGCGTGAATTACTCCTCCTCCTGGGGTGTTAAAATAAACGTCTATATCTACCCTGTTTCTGTGTCTATGTTTTTCAAAATCGTACACTACTCTTACTCTTACAGAATCTGGTTCTGTGTCTAGCTCTTTTAAATAGTTTTTAAGTCTTTCAAGTTTGTGCTCTGTGTAAGCTTTGATGAAATCGGTTAAATCAATGTTTTTTCCAACATGTTCTACTTGCATTTTTGCCTCCTGATTTAAAATTTTTTTCTTTTCCTTGAATCCGGTATATTCAACTCTTCTCTATATTTTGTAACTGTTCTTCTTGCAACCGTTATTCCTTGCTGTTTTAACAGATTAACTATATCACTATCACTATACGGTTTTTTTTGGTTTTCATTTTCAATTAGTTGTTTTATTAAATATTTTACATGGTCTGATGAAATATTTCCACTTTCTTTGCTTGCTTTGTTAGAAAAGAATGTTTTGAGTGGAATTACACCGTTTGGAGTTTGAATGTATTTACTGTTTACAAGTCTACTAACTGTAGATTCATGAAGTCCTACATTTTTCGCAACATCTTTTAATGTCAAAGGTTTTAAATGTTCTTTTCCATTTAATATAAACTCTTTTTGATAGTCAACTAAAAATTCAACTAGTTTTTTTAGATTTTCTCTCCTTTGTTGAATACCATTTACAAGTCCTACAGCTTTTTGTAGTTTTTCGTATAAAAATTTTTTGGTTTCTTCTGATAAATCTTTACGGTTCAAAACTTTTTTGTATTGGGAAAGAATATTTATCTTTGGGATACCGTATTCGTTGATTTCTATTTCAAAAGGTTTTTCTTCATCACCGGTAAAGTAAAGAAATATATCCGGTTCTATATACCTTATTTCAAAATCTTCATAACCGTATAACGGATATGGTCTTAAAGATTTTATATTTTCTATTATTTCTGATACTTCATCGTCTGTTAGATTGTACTTTTCTTTAAGGTACTCCTTATCATTTAATTTTTCTAAATCTTGCTGAATTATTTCTTGAACAACTTTATCTTTTCCGTATTTATCTTTATATTCTTGATATAAAAACTCTTTTAAATTCAAAGAAGCTAATCCGGTTGGCTCTAAATCCATCACTTTCTTTCTTATTTTTTCAACATATACTAAATCTAATTTGTATTTTTCAGCAATTTCTTTCAGTGTCTCTTTATTCATGTATCCTTTTTCGTCTAAATTATCTACTATCTCTAACGCAACTTCTCTCTCTTTATCCTCAAATTCTATATCTATTTGTGTTTGTAATATATCGTACAAAGATGGTTTGTATGCT
>NZ_DAIDMN010000153.1 GCF_027448985.1 Sulfurihydrogenibium sp. | reverse complement strand
CAAACATAAACTGTTTTGTTATCGGTGGACATGGCGATGATATGGTACCTTTACTGTCAGTATCAAATGTAGGAGGAACTCCGTTAAAGAGCCTATTTACCAAAGAAAAATTAGAAGAACTTATAAACAGAACAAAATTCGGGGGAGGAGAGATTGTTAACCTTATGGGAACTTCCGCGTACCATGCTCCCGGAGCATCCGTTGTCCAAATGGTAGAGTCTATTTTAAAAGATAAAAAAGCTATAATGCCATGCTCTATATACTTAGAAGGAGAAGATGCAAGGTTCTACGAAGCTTATGATGTATGTGTAGGACTACCTGTAAAAGTTGGAGCACACGGTTGGGAAGAACTTGTAAAAATAAATCTAACAGAAGAAGAAAGACAAATGTGGCAAAAGTCCGTAAAATCAGTAAAAGAAGGCATAGAAAGAATAAAAGAGTTAAAATTAATATAAAAGTTTTGAGGTTGCCAAATGAGAGAAATACATTTCGATGAGATAGTAGAAAAAGTTAAAAACCTTGTAATGGATGCAGAGTACAAACTTCCCCAAGACTTTATTCAAGCTATAAAACTATCCGTTGACAAAGAAGAATCTCCACTTGGAAAAGAGATTCTTCAAGAAATCCTTAAAAATGCAGAAGTAGCAGAAAAAGAACAAGTAGCCTACTGTCAAGATACCGGATACCCTGTGTTTTTTGTTGAAATAGGTCAAGATGTTAAAGTAGTAGGTGGAAGCTTGAAAGAAGCAATAAACGAAGGTGTAAGAAGAGCAACTAAAGAAGGTTATCTAAGAGCATCGTTGGCTTATGACCCAATTTTTGACAGAAAAAACACAGGTGACAACACACCAGCTTTAATATATTTTGATATCGTAGAAGGAGACAAGATAAAGATAAAATTTGCAGCAAAAGGTGGTGGCTCTGAAAATCAAAGTAAACAAGCTATGTTAAAACCTGCAGATGGACTTGAAGGTGTTAAAAAGTTCATTCTTCAAACTATAGCAAATGCAGGACCTAACGCTTGCCCTCCTTTTACAGTAGGTGTTGGAATAGGTGGAACTTTTGATTACTCAGCAGTTTTAGCTAAAAAGGCTCTTTTTAGACACATAGGAGAAAGACATCCGGACCCAAGAATAGCAGCGTTAGAAGAAGAGCTTTTAAACCTTGCAAATCAACTTGGTGTTGGACCTCTTGGCTTTGGTGGAACAACAACAGCTGTAGATGTAAAGATAGAAATAGCACCTTGTCATATAGCATCACTGCCTGTTGCGGTAAACATACAGTGCCATGCAGCAAGACATAAGGAAGTAGAGATATAAAAAATCTCATCAACGAGGAAGAACATGAGTGAAACAAAAATTATAACAACACCTTTAACGGATGAAGTTATAGAAACACTAAGAGCTGGAGATAAAGTTTTAATAACCGGATGGGTTTACACAGCAAGGGATGCAGCTCATAAAAGAATGCTTGAAGAGTATGAAAAAACTGGAAAACTTCCCTTTGACATCAAAGGGCAGGTCATTTACTATGTTGGACCAACTCCGGCAAAACCAGGACAAGTGATAGGG
>NZ_DAIDMN010000152.1 GCF_027448985.1 Sulfurihydrogenibium sp. | reverse complement strand
CTTTTAAATCTGATACGAGCTTATCTTTCCTTGAAAAGTAAAGATTCATGTAAATACTATTGTTAAGGATTGAAGCCATCTTTTTAAAAGATATAACAGATAAAGGATGACCTTTTTTATCTAAAATTATTATAGGTTTTAAATCTTTACCATTTTTGTTTAAAATTTCCATCAAGGTAGTAGCACTATCGTCCATATAGAGTGTTATGGATTCTTTGATATACTTTTTTATATACGAAACATCCTCTGATTTGCTTCTTTTCAACTGGACGTTTAACTGTAATTTTTCCTGTTTATCCAACTGTGATGGCTTTTTTATATAATATCCTTGACCTAAAGATATTTCTACTTCTTCAAGCATGTATATATCTTCTTTTGTTTCTATTTTTTCTGCTATAACCTTTATATTCAGCTTTCTACACAGTTCACTCAACGAGTAAACTATCTCTTTTTTGATGAAATCTTTGTTGAAGTCTTCAATGAAAAATCCATCTATTTTTAGATAATCTGGAGATAGCTTATATATTGCTTCTAAACATACAGAACCAACACCAAAATCATCTAAAGCAATCTCAAATCCTTGTTCTTTGTAATAAAGGAAAACTCTTTGAATCAATTCTTCACTCAAAGAGAATCTCTCAGAAACTTCAAAAACCATCATTTTGGATGGGATTTTTAAATTTTCTAATATTTTTAATGTTTCTCCATTTTTGTGGTCCTTACTGAGAATTATTCTACTATCAAGATTAAAAAATAGTCTTTGTCCCATTTTGAAATTTTCTGAAAATTCATAAATAGCCTTTTCTCTGAGTTTTATATCTAAATGAAATATAAAACCATTTTTGTATGCATAATCGAAAAGTTGATGAGGATTCTTAAATCCAAGTGTATCAAAACCTCTTATCAAAGCTTCATAACCGTATATCTCTCCGGATTTTATGTTTACTATCGGTTGATATTGAAAGTATAGATTTTCTAATATCCGGTTTAAATCCTCTTTTTCCATAAATCCACCTTTCAAAGATTAATTTATTTATAATTTACAACTGATTTGTTATTTAAAGATTAAAAAATTATTAAAGATTTTTAACAGGTTTTAGCCAAATTTAGATACAGAAAATGATGGATGTTATATGTTGAAAAAAAATTAGAATTTAATTTAAAAAAATTTAAACTTTTTTTTCATAAAAATTTAATCTTATTATTCTATTATTTTAAAAATATCAAATTTTGGAGGTGTTAAGCTATGAAAAAAAGTGTACTTCTTAGTGCTGTTTTATCGCTCAGTGCTGTTTTTTCTTTTTCTTGTGATTCATCAGGTTCTTCTTCAGGTTCAGGGAATATTACATCTGTAAAAGCAACATCTATAGAATTTTCACCTATAGGTATTCCTTCCACAGATTCTGACCATACTACTTACAAACTAAGTGATAAACTGATAGTTACCTATAGTGATGGTTCAAAAATAGATTATCCGCTATCTTTTCAACCTGTTGTTCAATCAGGAGACCAGATAGGAAACTATAAATGGGGGCAACTACTGGATGTAAATGGACAACCGATGTCTAATCTT
>NZ_DAIDMN010000151.1 GCF_027448985.1 Sulfurihydrogenibium sp. | reverse complement strand
GTGGTAGTTTTACTTTATGATACCACTGGAGGTTTTTTATTTCATCTTTTTTTCGAATTGGAAATTAGGGTTATATTTAGTAGCAGAAGGATAGGCGCCTATCCGAGATTTAAAAAAATTTAAAAGGAGGTATCACCATGATGGTAAGAAAGTCTAACGCAGGTTTTACACTCATTGAGCTACTCGTAGTAGTTGCAATTATTGCAATCTTGGCAGCAATCGCTATTCCACAGTTTGGAAAGTACAGAAAGTCAGCAGCTGCTGCAGCATTACAGGCTGATGCCAGAAACTGTGTAACAGATGCAGTAGCAGAAGTAACAAAGCAACAAATGGCAGGTGCTTCTTCTGTTCCATCAAGTGGCTCTTATTCCAACATATCTCCAAATACTGCAAGCTGTAACTGGACTTATACTGAATCAGATGGAAAAATTGAGTGTACTTGTAGTGGTAAAAATGTACTTAGTAAGGTAAGTTGTACTGCAACATCTACAGGTACGGGAACAACGGTTTCTTGTATAGGTCTATAAAATCTAAAAGCCGGCAATTGCCGGCTTTCTTTATAACTGTCAAATCTTGTAGAGGGTAAATTTGAGAATCGTAAAAAGGTTTGATTTTGTCTTTTTATTTTTTATTTTCGTTTTTTTTGTTTATGTGTACACTCTTTATGGTATAGGTGGTAGGGTTAATTTTGGAGATTCTGCTAAATGGCAGTTTATATTTAATACAAACTATATCACTCATCCTACCGGTTATCCTTTGTATCTTTTTTTAAGTAAAATTTTCAATGGTATTTTTTTGTTTTTAACTCCATAAGCTCTAAGGATTAATTTGATGTCTTTGTTCTTTGGAATGTTATCTTTGGTTTTTATGTACAAAGTTGCTTACATCTTAACAAAAAGTAAGGTTTTTTCTTTGATACCTGTTTTTACGATGGCTTTTACTTTTTCTTTTTGGAGTCAGTCAACGGAAGCCGAAGTTTACACATTAAACTCTTTTTTCTTAACTTTTACTTTGTACAACTTTTTGATGTTTTACCAAGAGAAGAAAAGAATTTATCTTTATGTGGGTATTCTTTTTTATGCTATTAGTTTTGGTAATCACCTTAGTATGCTGTTTTTACTTCCGGGTTTGGTTTATGTTATATACATCACTGATAAATTGATTTTTAAAGATATAAAAGTTTGGATTTTTTCTTTTGTTTCTGTTGTGTTGGGTGCATCTGAGTACCTTTATATATGGGGTAGGTTTAAAGATTACTACAACGAAAACTTAAATGCTATTTGGAAAGAAGGAGAAGTTTATGAATATGTAAAAAACAGTAAATCTGTTTACGATGCTTTTTTTTCTTATATAACCGGAGGTCAGTTTAAACAGGAGCTTTTTCAAGGGTTCCAGTACAATATTACGCTTTTTCCAAAAATCTTTGGTGGTGAGTTTTTTCTAAATACAGATAGCTTTTTTGGTTATGTTGTAGTTATGTTTTTGATAACAACTTTAATCGTTTTTCTTTTCTATGGTCTTTTTTATTTTAAAAAAATCGTAATTTACGCTTTTTACATTGTTTTTGTTAGCTATAGTACCTTTATT
>NZ_DAIDMN010000150.1 GCF_027448985.1 Sulfurihydrogenibium sp. | reverse complement strand
TAGTAGTGAAAGCAGCTGCCGTTGACCCAAAAATACTTGTACATAGAGGGAAAGCTGTAGTTTTTGACAGTGAAGAAGAAGCAATAGAAGGAATAACCAACGGAAAAGTAAAAGAAGGCGATGTGGTTGTGATAAGATACGAAGGACCAAAAGGTGGACCTGGAATGAGGGAAATGCTTGCTCCAACATCAACACTTATGGGAATGGGATTAGGAGACAAAGTATCTCTCATTACAGATGGCAGATTTTCCGGTGCTACAAGAGGAGCATGTATAGGACACGTATCTCCGGAAGCAGCAGCAGGTGGTCCAATTGGAATAGTTCAAGATGGTGATGAGATACTTATAGATATACCAAATAGAAAATTAGAGTTGTTAATACCACAAGAAGAGTTTGAAAGAAGAATGAGAGAGTTTAAACCAAAGAAAAAAGAAATACAAAGTCCATGGCTTAGAAGGTATGCTAAGTTTGTCACATCAGCAAATAAAGGTGCTATACTGTCAGACGAATGTAGTTAAGAGGTAAAAGATGAAAACGGTAAAAAGTGCGGAAAGTGTATGTTTAGGTCATCCGGATAAAATTGCAGATATAATAGCCGATGCTGTATTAGATGACCTTATATCAAAGGACCCTTACACACGAGCATCTATAGAAGTGCTTATAACGATGGGACTTGTCCACGTAGCTGGAGAAATATCTACCGATGCCTATGCAGATATACCTACAATTGTTAGAAACACATTAATAGAGATAGGTTATACAAAACCAGAGTACGGTTTTGACGGATACACGGCAGGAGTTATAACAACCATAAACGACCAAAGTCCAGAAATTGCATTAGGACTTCCTTCAGATAGAGCTGGAGACAGTTGCATAGTGGTAGGATACGCAACGAACGAAACAGAGAATTATATGCCTCTTGCAAGTAATGTAGCTAACGAAATCACTCAAAAACTAAACTCTTTAAGAAAAGATGGAACATTACCATTCTTAAGACCAGATGGTAAAGCACTGGTTAGCGTAGAGTACGAAAACGAAAAACCAATTAGGATAAAAAATATAGCTGTTATGGTTCAACATGAACCTTATATATCGGAAAAAGATTTAAAAGAAGCTATAATAGAAGAAGTTGTAAAAAAAATAAAGTATAACCATTACATAGACGAAAAAACGAATATAGTGATAAATCCAATAGGAAGATTTATAATTGGTGGACCGATGGCAGATACAGGATTAACCGGTAGAAAAATTGCTGCAGATGCATACGGAACAGCCTGCCCAAACGGAGGAAGCGCCTTTTCCGGAAAAGACCCTACGAAAGTAGATAGGTCAGCGTCGTACTTTGCAAGGTTTATAGCAAAAAATATAGTTGCCAAAGGATATGCCGATGAATGCAAGGTAGAGATGGTTTACGCTATAGGTTCAGAATACCCACTTTTGGTTAATATAGATTGTGAAGAATGTAAAGAAATTGAAAAAAGTATTTACAAATTTAGTGTAAATGATATAATAAATTCTTTAAATTTAAGAAGACCTATCTACAAACAGACTGCTGTAGAAGGTCATTTTGGTAGTGAAAGGGAAGAGTT
>NZ_DAIDMN010000149.1 GCF_027448985.1 Sulfurihydrogenibium sp. | reverse complement strand
TACATATGAACGTTCCTTCCGTTGTGGTAGTTGGTTCTTCAATTAGTCAGATTGCGGGCGCCTCTTTATCCGGATTTGTCAATCAGTTCTTATCAAGAAGTAGGCTCTGTGATAATTGGCTGTGATACTCCAATAGAAGATGTACAAACCATATATCTAACAAAAGAGTCAAAAACCTCCGTCTATTTGACAAGAGTGATTTTTGAAATTTTTTTTAAAAAAAATCCTGAGTATAGATTTTTTGAAAATTACAAAAAAAGACAGACAGTTTTACTGATAGGTGATAAAGCCCTTGAGTACAAAAAAGATTACAAATACGTTTATGACCTATCAAAAATTTGGTTTGATAAAACAGGTCTTCCATTTACATTTGCTTTGTGGTGTGTAAATAAAGATTTCTTTTTAAATAACAAAGAAAAAGTCAATTCTTTTGAATATCAACTAAAAAAAAATGTCAAAGAGTTCTTTGACAACATAGAAAACTTTGAATTAGAAAAAAGTAGAAAAGATTATTTAAAAAATTTAGATTATGGATTTGATAAAAAAAATATAGAAGCTGTGAAACTTTTTGCAAAATACCTCTTAGAAATCAACCTAATAAAAACCCTTCCGGATATAAGGTTTACAGATGGAAGAGTAATAACGGTGGACGGAACTCAGACATTTTTTAACTTTGAATACAACGAAGCATACCATAGTACGAAGGCAGGAGCATATACGGAAAGCCTATATAAATTCACTTTACCCTGTAAGGTAGATAAACTCTCAAAAGAAAAAGATGAGATAAATATTTTAGATGTAGGATTTGGTCTTGGATACAACGTTGCGGTTGCCATAAAAGTTGCAAGAGAAAACAATCCAGATGTAAAAATCAATATAATCTCAATAGAAAAAGACCCATTTTTTATAGACAGAATTAAATCTATGGAAATTCCGGAGATTTTGACAGATGAATATAATATAATAAAAAACTTACAACCTTCTAAAATAAAGATAAATGAAAGATACTACAACACATATACGTATTTAGAAGGTAATCTTAATCTTTTGGTAATTGTAGGAGAAGGAAGAGAAATCATATACAATCTCTCCAAAGAAAATTACAAATTTGATGCTGTATTTTACGACCCATTTTCTCCAAAAGTAAACACTGAAATGTGGACATTGGATTTATTTAAAGTAGTGAAAAATTTAATGACAGAAAAAGCTATACTTGCCACATACTCAGCATCCTTACCTGTTAGAAAAGGACTTATAGAAGCCGGATTTAAAATAGGACTTGTAGAACCCGTTGGAAGAAAAAGTCATTCTACCGTAGCTACGATAAACGGTGAGATACCAGATTTACCTGAAAAAGAGAAAAAAAGACTGTCAACATCACCATTGGCAGAACCTTACAGAGACGAATGTCTTTGTGAAACTAAAGATAAAATTTTAGAAAAATACTATCAACGTATCAATAAATATTAAAATATTCATAAATTGTTATAAACTTGCACATTTTAATCAACGCTCTTATTATTATATTATCAAAACTCTAATTTCCAATTTAAATAATTTTAAAACAAACCAAGACAAGTAGCAAAACTTAAAGCTAAAATGAAGAAG
>NZ_DAIDMN010000148.1 GCF_027448985.1 Sulfurihydrogenibium sp. | reverse complement strand
CTCTCACAGCTTTAACGTAAGGCAATCCCATAAAGTTCGAGATTAAAGGATAAGTAATCTGATTCTCTATAACAGATGGAGACTGACCACTCCATTTTGTATAGACTATAACCTGTGTATCCGTTAAATCCGGTATAGCATCCAAAGGTGTTTTTTTAATTGAATAAATACCATAAATCACAATAAAAATAATCAATGATAAAACTACAATCCTATATTTAAGTAAAAAATCTAAAAGTTTATCCATGTTTAATGGTTATAAACGTCTAACTTTTCAATCAAATCTTTTGTTATCTCTTTGAAAGAGTATACCTTATTTCTTTTAGCAAATTTAAGTGCTTCCATTTTGGAAGAAAATGGTGCCAAATCAGGTCCCATAGGTCCATCTTCTATCTGTACATAAAATGCTGTTTTACCATCTATCCATTTTCCAGAAGAGTAGTCTTTTACCCAGATTTCTAAAAGAAATAAGGTATACTCTTTCCTTGTTAAAAAAGTACTCTATCAGACTCATCATTACAGCAAGACCACCTTTCATATCACTTGCACCAAGACCGTATATCTTACCATCTATTATCTGTCCTGTGTACTGGTTTATTCCCGGAACAGTGTCTAAATGTCCTAAAAGTGTGATTGTTTTTTTATCCTGATTAAAATCGTTGAAAGCTATTAATGAGTTGTTGTAACGGATAATATTTTTTAAATACTTCTTTAAAAAAGATTCAACATAATCAGCTATTTCTTTTTCATTCCCAATAACAGAAGGAATTTTAACAAGTTCTACGGTGTATTGTATTAGTTTTTCTTTCATAACTGAATATCTTTTGAGTATCCAAGTTTCTCAGACAGCTCTTCACTGGCTTTTAAAAACATTTCTTTCATTCTACCGTGAAGAAGATTAAAAGACAATCTAAAAGAAGGAGCAGATAATGTTAGAGCAGCAACAACATCACCAGTATAATCTCTTACAGGGACAGACAAACATCTAACCTCTTTTTCCCACTCTTCGTTATCAACAGCATAACCGTTTCGTCTAACCTCTTCTAACTCTTTTAAAAGTATATTTTTGTCTGTAATCGTATTTTCCGTAAATCTCTCCAACTTTACTTCTTTAAAAAACTCTTCCAGCTCTTCCTTTTCCATAAATGCAAGATGGACTTTTCCTGATGCGGATGCGTACATAGGAAGTAGTCTTCCAACCCTTGATTTAACAACAACATTCCTAGAAACTTCATAAACGTCGATATAAACTATCTCAAAACCACTTCTGGCTGCCAAATAAACGTTTTCCTGAAACTCTTCTGCTAATTTCTGTAAAAATGGTCTTGCTTGTTTTCTTATTTCAGAATGGGACAGGTAAGAGTGGCCAAGCTCAAAATTTTTTATACCTAAAGAGTATAACTTTTTTCTTTTATTGAAGTCTAAATACCCTCTTATTATCAAAGTTTCAAGGATTTTTTCCAAAGATGTTGGAGATATGTTGAATTTTTCTTCTAAATCTTTTAATTTTACAGATTGCTTTCTTGCAACATAAAATAAAATATCAAACGCTAAATCCACATTCTGAACTATATAATCTGATTTTTCTCTTTTACGATGCATTTTAAACCTTAATGTTTTGT
>NZ_DAIDMN010000147.1 GCF_027448985.1 Sulfurihydrogenibium sp. | reverse complement strand
TCCAGTGGTAGTTTTACTTTATGATACCACTGGAGGTTTTTTATTTCATCTTTTTTTCGAATTGGAAATTAGGGTTTGTAAAGTTTTCATAACTAACACCTCCTACAGTATTTGGTATTAATTTTACTGAGGAGGTGTTAATATTTAATGAATGTTTGGTTAATTTTATTTTATTTTTGGACCTTTTTCGTATTTGGAATCAAAGTATGTTAAGAATTCTTGAGTTTTGTCAAGCTCTGGTTTTCCGTATAAAACGGCTTGTTTGTCTATAATAAGGTTATAGTTCTTTTCTTTCGCAAAACTTTCAAGATTTTCTTGAACTAATTTCATAAATTGAGATAAAAGCTCATCTCTTCTTTTTAGTACTTCCTGTTGCTTTTGGATTGCAAAAGCTTGAAATTCTTCTTGAGATTTTTGGTCCTGTTTAACTGTTTTTTGTCTTGCTTCCACTTCTGCTTGGGCTTTTTTCCCAGATTCTTCCAACAGACTTTGAGCATCTTTTCCAGCTTTTGAGTTGTTGACGATAGTTTGAACATCAATAAATACGATATCCGCTGCTTTTGCAAAACCGCTTAAAATCAAAAAAACTGCAACTAAAAAAGATCCTAACACTTTTTTCATAATTCCTCCTATAAATAAAGATTTTTACTCTATCGTACAGATACTTTCTGGTCTTTTTATCCGGAGTGCCAATATTTCTAGCACTCTAAAGTAATGGTCCATGTTGTCATAATTGATGTAGGCTGTTATAATGTCTTGAGATACGAATAAGTCCATATTCTCTATTCCTGTTGCAACTAAAACTGCTCTACTTTGAGGAACAACCGGTGTGGTAAACACTCCTACGTCAAACAGTTTTTTAATGTGGTCTATTTCTAAAGTTCCACTGTTTCCGTACAATCTGTGTAATGTAGCATAATCCTTTGGATTTAGTACTAAAGCTAAATTGGAGTAAAATCCGGATTCGTTTAGTTTTACTACAGCTTGAAGTATATTTGAAAATGCTTCACCTTCTTTTGACCAATCTGATTTTTTAACTTTGTTTCTTCCTTCAACGTTTAAAAGACCGCTGAATCCGGTTTCTTTATCTCCGTGAAAGATAAGCTGGTCTTCTGCTAAAGCAACTTGTGAAGCAGCTACAGCTGCAACACTAAAATCAACAGGAACTCCCAATTTTTTAGCTGTTTCTATATCTCTCCAATGGATTTTAAAGTCTTTATAAATTATAGGTAAAGGAAGGTATTTCCTTTCCTTTATTTTTACCACTCCACAGTCTGTTTCCCCAAATAAACCACAGGCTCCACTATTTCCGGATTCTATAACATCCTGTGAAACGTACTGAACTCCTGTATCGTAAGGTCCAGATAGTTCTATAAACCTTCTTCCCACCAGATTCCTTTTTGCGGTTTCCACTACTACACCGTCCAATCTTTCCCAATCTGTACCACTTAAAGGTGATTCTTCTCTTTTTAAAAAATCCATGACAAACCTCCTGCATTTAATTATAGCATAAGAATAAATATAAAAGAAAAATGTTTTAAAAACCACACTGTATAGGTTCATATAGACAATGAGCATCTACCTTGATAAAATAATCAAACAAAATAGGAGGTAGATAAAATGAA
>NZ_DAIDMN010000146.1 GCF_027448985.1 Sulfurihydrogenibium sp. | reverse complement strand
TTATAAGATATTTCTATGATATTATTCACAATGATTTACCTTTTAAAACTTTTTCAACTGTTTCACCTATTATAGAAGGGTTTTTAACTGTAATTGCTCCGGCAGATTCTAACGCTTTGTACTTCTCTGCGGCTGTTCCTTTTCCTCCTGCTATTATAGCTCCTGCGTGTCCCATTCTTTTTCCAGGTGGTGCTGTAACACCTGCAATGTACGCTACAACTGGTTTTTTAACGTATGCTTTTATAAACTCCGCTGCTTCTTCTTCTGCTGTTCCTCCTATTTCACCAATCATAACTATTGCCTGTGTTTCTGGGTCATCTTGGAACCATTTTAAAACGTCTGCAAACACTGTTCCTGGTATTGGGTCTCCACCTATTCCTACGGCTGTAGATTGTCCTATTCCTCTTGTTGTAAGTTGATATGCTGCTTCGTAAGTTAAAGTACCACTTCTTGAAACTATTCCTACGTTTCCTTTTTTAAATATGTGTCCTGGCATAATACCTATTTTTGCTTCTTCTGGTGTTATTACTCCAGGACAGTTGGGTCCTATCAATACTGTATCTGGATAGTATTTTTTTATATACTGTTTTACTGGAAGCATATCGTTTACAGGTATTCCTTCTGTAATACAGATAACGGTCTTTATTCCAGCATCTACCGCTTCCAATATTGCATCCGCTGCAAATGGTGGTGGAACAAATATTAAAGAACAGTCTGCACCTGTTTCTTTTACTGCTTCGTTTACTGTATCAAAAACTGGTATTCCTTCTACATTTTCTCCTTTTTTACCTGGAGTGACACCTGCTACAACTTGTGTTCCGTAAGCTTTACACTGTGTTGCGTGGAACGAACCTTCTCTTCCAGTTATTCCTTGGACTACTACTTTTGTATTTTTATTTACTAGTACGCTCATCTTCAACCTCCTTAGTTTTAAGTTAAATTACAGTTTTGAACTCTTTTTATGGTTATTATCAACCATTTTTACTGTCCCTTGTTTGCTGCTTCTACCGCTTTTAATGCTCCTTCCCACATGGTATCCGCTGTAATCAGTGGTAATCCGGATTCTTGAAGCATCTTTTTACCAAGTTCTACGTTTGTTCCTTCCATTCTAACTATTACTGGAACATTTATTGATACTTCTTTTGCAGCTGTAATGATACCTTCTGCCAACCTATCACATCTTAATATTCCGCCAAATATATTTATAAAAATCGCCTTTACATTTGGGTCCGAGAGTATTATTTTAAATGCGTTTGCAATCTGAGTTGCATTTGCTGAACCACCTACATCGAGAAAGTTTGCAGGTTCTCCACCGGCTAACTTTATAGTGTCCATCGTTGACATTGCAAGTCCTGCTCCGTTGACCATACAAGCTATGTTTCCGTCAAGTTTTATATAGTTTAAGTTAAACTTTTTAGCTTCTACTTCTAAAGGAGATATTTGAGTTGGGTCATCCATTTCCATTATTTCCGGATGTCTGAATAATCCGTTATCATCAAAATCTATTTTGGCATCAAGGATTACAAGGTTTCCATCTTTCGTTAGGACTAATGGATTTATCTCAACCATTGATGCATCAAGTTCAATGTAGATTTTATAAAGAGTCATAAATAAGTTTGCTGCTTTATTTAGAAGATTTT
>NZ_DAIDMN010000145.1 GCF_027448985.1 Sulfurihydrogenibium sp. | reverse complement strand
CCATAACATCCTCTATTTACAGAGGGACAGATTGCGTTACATCCAGCCATCGTTATAGGACCAAGACAAGGTCTTCCTAAAATCAATTGACATACATTACCTTTTCTTTTACATTCAAGGCATACAGAGTAGTTGTAATCCGGAACACTCTTTTTTAGTAAAAGTGCAATAAGACATTCTTTAAGTATATACGTTGGTATAGGGCATCCTCTTATTTCATGGTCTACCTTAACCACTGTAGATACGGGAAGTGCTTTATCAAACGTTTTTTTTGTTACATCAGGGTTTTTATAAATGGTTTTTGTTTCGTTAAAATCTCTGAAATTCCTTATAGATTGAACACCGCCAGATGTTGCACATGCCCCTATGGTTATAAGAACTCTACTTTTTTCTCTTATATCTTTTATTCTTAAAATCTCATCTTCCGTGGATATAGAACCTTCAACAAATGCTACATCAAAAAATTCATATCTGTTGTTTGATTGACCTTCTAAAAAGTAGTCAATTTCAATATCTTTTTGATTTACTAACTCTTGGGAAAGCTCTAAAAAGGACAATTGGCAACCATCACAAGAAGAAAACTTAAATATTCCAACTTTCATCAAACACCTTTTTTATTGTAAAAGTACTCTATTTCACTGTAGTTAAAGACAGGTCCGTTTTTACAAACAAAGTACGGACCTATCATACAATGACCACATGTTCCTACCGCACACTTCATATGTCTTTCTAAAGATACGTATATGTTTTCTTTTTTTACACCTTTTAATGTTAATTTTTCAACACAAGCTTTAACCATAGGGTCAGGTCCACATATAAAAATAACGCTATCTTCATCTAAATCATTATTTTCTATCAATTCTGTAATTAAACCTACTTTTTTATTCCATCTTTCATCGGAAATGTTCAAAATCGTTTGAAAATTCATTTCCTTTTCCCAATACTTTATCCTATCCCTGTAAAGAATATCATCGTAACTTTTTGCGCCGTAAAGAGATAAAATTTTTTTAAACTTATCTTTTTGGCTAAGTGCTTCCTCTATAATCCATCTAGTAGCTGCAAGTCCAAGTCCACCGGATACTATAACTAAATCTTTACCAAAAGCTTTTTCCAATGGCCAACTATTACCGTAAGGTCCACGTAAATAAAGATTATCTCCTTTTTTTACACTTTCAAAGTATCCAGTAACATCTCCAACGATTCTGATAGTGTTTGTCATAACACCGTTTTTATAGTCTGCTATCGTTATTGGAGACTCACCCCTTCCAAATGCGTAAAACATAATAAACTGACCTGCTTTTGCATCTTTTAAATCAAATTCAACATCGACAGTTACAGTGTTATAATTCTCTCTATAAGCATTTATTACTCTTGCAACTTTTAGAGAGTAAGGTCCCATTAAAAATCCCTCAACTTTTGAGTTTCTACCTGAATATCTATTTTTGCTGGACACCATGTTATACATCTTCCACATCCTACACATCCGAAATCTCCGAATTGGTCTTGCCAGTACGCCATTTTATGTAATAACCACTGTCTGTACCTCAAAGATACCTTATCTCTTAAATTAAATTTATGGACGACGGCAAAGTTTGGACTAAAGCAAGAATCGTAAATTCTTAGCCTTTCTGAAAAACTTTCATCTAAAGAATTTTTTTCCATTATGTCAAAACAGAAACAGGTAGGACATACTTG
>NZ_DAIDMN010000144.1 GCF_027448985.1 Sulfurihydrogenibium sp. | reverse complement strand
AGCAAAAGCTGTAGCATTTGGAGAAGCTCTAACGGAAGATTTTAAAAAGTACGCTCAGCAGGTAGTTAAAAACTATTCCGGATACGTTTACCTTTGCACCGTGAGTCAAGTGTCCACCATGGTCAAGTCTCATTCCTAAAATAGTGTCTCCCGGTTGAAGTTGAGAGAAAAACACCGCCTGATTCGCCTGAGAACCAGAGTGAGGTTGAACGTTTGCATGCTCAGCACCGTAAAGTTTCTTTAACCTTTCTATAGCAAGGTCTTCAACCATGTCAACGTATTCACAACCACCGTAATACCTTTTGTGAGGTAAACCTTCTGCATACTTGTTTGTTAAAACGCTTCCTTGAGCTTCCATAACCGCCTGAGAAGTGTAATTTTCAGATGCTATCATCTCAAGATGTTCTTGTTGTCTTTTAAACTCTAAAGAAACTGCTTTATAAACTTCTGGGTCTACATTTTTGAGATTCTCTAACAATTTCATACCTCCAAATTTTTTCAGATTTTTCCTTCCTCTATATCGAGGATTAGTTTTACCCGCCTTTCGTGTCTTCCACCTTCAAAAGGTGTCTCTAAAAATACGTCTACTATTGCAAGAGCATGGTCTAAACCTATCACTCTTTGACCTAACGCCAAAACGTTAGCGTCGTTGTGGGACCTTGCCATCCTTGCCATAAACTCATTTGTACATAAAGCAGCTCTTACACCTTTTATCTTGTTTGCAGCTATCGATATACCTATTCCGGTTCCACATATTATTATTCCTCTATCCGCTTCACCACTTGCTACAGCTGTTCCTACATTCTCCCCAAAATAAGGATAATCTACCGGTTCTGGAGAGTATGTCCCTTTATCAATGATTTCGTACTTTTTAGATTTTAAGTACTCTTTTATTTTTTCTTTATAAAAGAAGCCACCGTGGTCACTTCCAAGTGCTATTTTCAAGATAGAAAACCTCCGGATGTTTTAGCTATTACCAATTATATCATAACGAAGTTTGATGTGATATAATCATTTTTACAAGTTATCAAATATTGAGGTTAGCAAGTTTAAGGATGAAAAGGTTTATACTTTTTTTACTAATCTTAACTTCTTTAGCATATGCAGATGAAGACTTGTTTAAAGTTGCAAAACAAAAAGTACAGATAAAAGGAGTTGAAAGTACCACAGCAAAAGCTTTGAAACTATACAACGATGGACTTTTCACTAACGCTATAAATTTAGTTCAGGACACCTTACTTAAAAATGAAGTATCTAATCAGGATTATGCCCTTTTAAATCTTATTCTTGCTGCTTCCATATACAAAGCCAGAGAAGAAGAGATGATGTATAAATTCATACAGCAAGTTCAAGATGACAGACTTGACGATTACTCTTTGTATAGGATATACCAGATAGCGATGTCTATCTTTATAGAAAGAAAACATCAATCCGGACAACAGTACATATTAAACAAACTTGGGATAGACCAACAATCTCCAGCAAAGTTAGATGAATCTGAAGACACAGCAAAACTTATAGAAGCCATTATAACATCTAAAGAGACGAAAAAAGAAAAGATAAAAAAAATAACAAAATCCAGCAGATTTGTACTTTTTGGTGAAGATGCAAAAGTAATAACTTATAACAACGTTGATTTTATTTTAGGACAGAACATTTTTGAGTTGGACCCTCAAATACCAATCATAGGAAGACTATCAATATACGTTTCA
>NZ_DAIDMN010000143.1 GCF_027448985.1 Sulfurihydrogenibium sp. | reverse complement strand
ATCTATTCTTGTTTGTTCTAAAAGTTTTGCTAATATTTCATACTTTGCTTTTAACTGTTGAACTTTTAAATAGTAGGAAGTATACTCTGGGATTGCTGATAAGGTTTTTTCTACTGATAAAGGAGATTCTGTGTTTACTTTACCTTCCACCTCTGCTATCTTTTGGTTTAAAAAAGCCAAACGGTTGTAAGCAGATTTTAGCTCTGGGTGGTCTGGTGTTAAAACTGTTGACATTGTTTTTATTTTTGCCTCTAACTGCAGTTTTTCTGCTATTAAATCTGCATAAAGTTTAACCTGGCTTTGTATCTGATTTTCTGGTAAGATGACCTGTTTTTCTTTTTGTATCTTGTTTAGCTGATCCATGGCTTGCTTCAATTGATTTTTTGTTTCTTCTAACTGGTTTTCATAAAATATTCTATTCATTTTAGCTACGGTAAATGCTTTTTCATTTAATATTTTTCTTAAGTTTTCTATTACACTTTGATTTATTTTCTGTGCCATATCAGGATTTTTCCAATCAACAGAAACTTTTATAGTGTTGTTTTTATTGTCTATATTAACTTTTATAACTTTATTTAAACTTTCAGCTGCAACTTGATAAGGGTACTTATACTCAGATTTTTTATCTTTAAGTATCTCATCTAACAAATTAAGATCTTTTATCACTCTTTCTTTTAAAGTTAAACTTTCTAAAACTGCCTTTACATTTGCTTGCTTTTGGTCTGTTTGTATAGGTAAACCTGCCATAGCTGCTATAGATGATAGACCACTTTTAGAGTCTCCTCCTACTGGGAGTAAAACAGCTTCACTTGTGTAAGTTTTAGGTAGTACAAAAGAAATAACTGCAGCTAAAACTGTTATAATTCCAGTGAAAGCTGCTATAAATTTTCTATTAGACCATATAGTATCCCATAGCTGAAAAAGGTCTATTTCGTCCTCATTACAGTTGTTATGTTGAGTATTTACATTCTTTTCTTCCATATTTATAACCTCTTAGCAAGTACTGCTGTTGATATAGATTGGAATATTATTTGTACTATATCTTTTATCATAGGTCTCCAAGCTATAGGTATTTTAAGCTCTGTTGGGACTACTATAGTATCACCTTCTGACAGCTGATAATCTTCTAAACCTGACCATAGTAAAAATGACCTTCCTACCGATTGGGAAGAAACAACCCTTCCATTTGCTTTTATAATGTAAATGTTCTTTTTATCTGCGTTTTTACCAACTCCTCCCACCATTTCTAAATAATCCTTCAACCTATACCCTTTTACATAAGGAAGGGCTATCTGGTTATAAACATCACCCAAGACTAAAATATAACTTGGTCTTGAAGGTACAATAACAGTATCACCATCTTCTAATACAATGTTTTGGTTTGATTTCTCAAGCTCTTGTAGTGTAGGTGGAATGTCTAAAGCAATTCTTCCAAGGCCAAACTCTGCTTTTTTTCTCATTAATTGGATTAAGTTTTTTTGCTCTTGGATAGCCATTAAGGCAGCTTGCTTCTCTTCTTCTGTTGCAAAAGAGACTTGTCTAGTTGATTTGATAAACTCTTCTTCTAAAAGGGACATTGTTGTTTCTAATTTTTCTTTTTGTAGTTTTTTGATAGTATCTCTTATAAAAATTAGACCTTGTGGATATGCATTTTCTGTATAACCACCAGCTTTCTTTATAACATCTGCTAAAGTTGTGCTTCTATCAATTTCATACTTACCCGGATTTTTCACTTCTCCCAAAATAGTAACAGAAGGAGCTTT
>NZ_DAIDMN010000142.1 GCF_027448985.1 Sulfurihydrogenibium sp. | reverse complement strand
CATCATGTGAAAACAAAAAATCTAATGTTAAAAAATTAACAAAAGAAGATTTTCAAGCAGCTTTTTGTCCGTCAATAAAAAAAGAGGAGAAAAAACAGTGAAAATCCTTCTTGCAACAACAAACGAAGGAAAGTTAAGAGAACTAAAAAGTATTTTAGAAGACTTAGGTGTAGAGCTTTTATCGTTGAGAGATATGGACCGGTTATTTGAAGTAGAAGAGGATAAAGAAACATTTTTAGAAAATGCTATTAAAAAAGCGACTTTTTACGCAAACTTTTATAAATTACCCGTTATAGCGGAAGATGCCGGATTAGAGGTAGACCAGCTAAACGGATATCCGGGAGTGTATTCGGCAAGATTTTACAGTATAGATTTTGGTGGAAAATTAGAAAACCAAAACCTTTCAAAAGACCAAAAAAACAACATAAAACTTTTAAAACTCCTTGAAGGAGAACAAAACAGAAAAGCAAGATACAAAACTGTGGTTACTTACTACGACCCAACATCAGGACTTGGTTTTTGGACGGAAGGAGTATGTGAAGGAACTATTGCAGAAAAGCCGGAAGGAACAGGTGGTTTTGGATACGACCCAATTTTTATTCCCCAAGGTTATGACATGACGATGGCACAACTACCACCTGAAGAGAAAAATAAAATAAGTCACAGAGGTAAAGCTGTAAGAAAGTTAAAAGATTTGTTAAAATGTGTGTTAAAAGGAGAAAAAGGTGAACCTTAAAATCAAGTACAGAGGAGAAGAGAGAGTTTTAACTTTTGATAAAGAAAAGATAAAAGCAAAAGATATTTTAAAAACATTGGGACTTTCAAAAGATTTTGCTTTTGTGGTTAAAAATGGAGAGATAGTTGATGAAAATGAGACTATAACTCAAGATGACGAAGTAAGAGTTGTAAATGCGATATCCGGAGGAAAATTTTGAGAAAATGTATTAAATGTGGAGAAAAAGCACAGGTATATCTACCGCAATATAGATTATCTCTATGTAAAAAACACTACCTTGAATGGTTTGACAACAGAGTAGAAAAAACTATAAAAGAGTTTAAAATGTTTACAAAGGAAGATAAGGTTTTAGTTGCGGTATCCGGAGGGAAGGACAGTTTATCTTTATGGCAAGCATTAGTTAACCTTGGTTATCAAGCAGATGGATTTTACATAAACTTAGGTATTGGAGAGTACTCTCAAAAATCCCAAGAACTTGCACTAAAATTTGCAAGCAAAATAGGAAGGACTCTCCATCAGGTAAGTCTGAAAGAAGAGATAATGCCTATTCCGGATATAAAAAAATACGATTCAAGACCTGCCTGTTCCGTATGTGGAACAGTAAAAAGATACTATATGAATAAATTTGCAAAAGAACAAGGATATAAAATAATAGCAACCGGACACAACCTTGACGATGAATCGGCAGTTTTGTTTTCAAACACATTAAATTGGAGTGTAGAGTATCTAAAAAGACAGTACCCAGTTTTACCGGAAGAAGACGGTTTTATCAGGAAAGTAAAACCACTTTGTAAGATATCTGAAAAAGAAAGTGCTATGTACGCCGTTTTATCATCGATAGATTACATAGAACAAGAATGTCCATTTTCAGAAGGAGCAACTTCAATAGATTACAAAATCTTTTTATCTCAACTTGAAGAAAAAAGCCCCGGAACAAAACTAAGGTTTTACAGTGAATTTTTAAGGAAAATGTATCCAATTTTAAAACAAGCTGAAGAAAAACCAAAACTTCAACCGTGTAAAATATGTGGAGAACCATCTACAAATGAAGTATGTGCAGTTTGTAACC
>NZ_DAIDMN010000141.1 GCF_027448985.1 Sulfurihydrogenibium sp. | reverse complement strand
GCTCAGATGGATGGTGCTATCTTAGTTGTCTCAGCTGCTGATGGTCCTATGCCTCAAACTCGTGAACACGTCCTCTTAGCTCGTCAGGTTATTCTTCCTTGGTTGTTTCTTCCAGCATGTTTTTTAAGAGGTTCCGTTAACGATTTTTCTGGCTCTGATTTTGTTATTTCTGCAAAATCATACAGTATTGCGTGTCTTGTACCGTTTGTTACTGGTTTTAATTTTCTAACACCCATAATCTCTCACCTCATACTAATTCAACAGTTTTCTTAAAAGCAAGCGTAATAGCTGAAAGAAGAAAAGGAAAATTAAAGTTGCAAAAATCAAAAGCAGCTTATGCACAAACATAACTGAAAGAGGTGAAATAAATGGAATGCAATGTAGTAAACAATAAAAATGAAACTGTTGGGAAAATAAATCTAAACGAAGATATATTTAAAACAGAAGTAAATCAAGGTACAGTATGGGAAGTTATAAAGTGGCACTTAGCTTCTAAAAGAGCCGGAACAGCTAGTACAAAAACCAGAGCTGAAGTAGCTGGTTCAAATAGAAAAATATACTCTCAGAAAGGGACAGGTAGAGCAAGACATGGAGATATAAAAGCTAATATATTCGTAGGTGGTGGAATAGCCCATGGTCCACATCCAAGAGACTACTATTTTGCACTTCCTAAAAAAGTTAGAAGAAAAGTTTTAAAAGGTGTCTTAACTTACAAGTTAAACAATAACGATTTGATAGTGGTAGAAGATTTTAACTTTGAACAACCAAAAACAAAAAATGCTGTTGAAGTATTAAAAAACTTTGGTCTTGAACAATCAAAAGTTTTATTGGTATTACCTGAAAAAATAGAAAATGTTATTAAATCATTTAGAAACATTCCAAAAGTTAAAATACTAATATCAGAAGGGCTAAATTCATACGATTTATTAAACGCAGAAAAAGTTATAATCTTTAAATCAGCATTAGAAAAGATACAAGAGAGGTTAGCACAATGAGAACTGTATACGACATAATAATAAGACCTGTATTAACAGAAAAAGCAGTTAAAGACAATGAAAAAAATAATACACTAACATTCGAAGTAGCAATGGATGCAAATAAAATAGAAATAAAAAAGGCTGTTGAAGAGATTTTTGGATTAAAAGTAAAAGAAGTCAGAACTTTAATAGTAAAACCCAAACCAAAAAGGTTTGGTTTTAGGTCATCTGGATTTAAAAAAGCTTGGAAAAAAGCTATAGTTAAAGTTGAATCAGAAAAACCAGTCAATATAGCTGAATTAGTATGAGGTGATAAATGAGCGTATTTTAAAATTGCTCTTGCTGTATTTTCCATCTTCGTCTCCTCTTACTTTTTCTTAACAGCTTTAGCTGATTTATCTGGATGTCCTCTAAAAGTTCTTGTAAGAGAAAATTCTCCAAGTTTGTGTCCTACCATTTCTGGTTGAATGTAAACAGGGATAAACTTTTGACCGTTGTAAACAGCTATAGTGTGTCCAACCATCTCTTGAGTTATGGTACAGGCTCTGTCCCAAACTTTTATAATTTTTCTTTCTCCTGTTTCGTTCATTTGTCTAATTTTTTTTAAAATTTTTTCATTTACATATGGATTTTTATTTCTTTCGTTCCATTTGCCTTTGTAACCCATCTTTATTTACCTCTACGTTTAATTATGAATTTATCAGAGTATTTAGCTCCTCTTCTTGTTTTATAGCCTTTAGTTGGTAATCCCCAAGGTGATACAGGATGTTTACCAAAGGTTTTACCTTCTCCTCCACCGTGTGGGTGGTCAACAGGGTTCATAGCTGTACC
>NZ_DAIDMN010000140.1 GCF_027448985.1 Sulfurihydrogenibium sp. | reverse complement strand
AACTCCCGATATAAATGTAACTCCTTTTTTAAAGCACAGACGTACCTTTCTTTTAAACTCTCTTCATGCCACACAAAAGATGTAAAATCACAGTAAGGACATTTAATGTTACAAAACGGTATATGTACGTACAAACCTTTAACCATTTTTACCTCATAAAATGTTAAAATTTTTTTTATATTTTAAACTTTTTATAAATAAGTTAGTATTTACAAACTATTTAAAAAGAGTTATGATAATTATCAGAAAAATCTTTGGAGGTAAGGTTATGGCAGATGAAAAGGTATCCCGTAGAGATTTCTTACTGTACGCTATGGGTGCATGGGCTGCAGTAGGAGCCGGAGGAGTCCTTTATGCAATGTACAAAACATGGGAGCCTCTTCCGGAAGTAAAAGCTCAGGCTACAGTATCTTTTGACCTATCAACGGTTGAACCTGGTCAAATAAAGGTGGTATCCTGGAGAGGAAAACCTGTATTCGTTTTAAGAAGGACTCCGGATATGGTTCAATGTGCAGACAGGTCAATTAAAGGTGAATACACGGTTGTACTGGGTATTTGTACTCACCTTGGTTGTATCCCTAACTGGGAAGCTGATAAGAAGATATGGCACTGCCCTTGTCACGGTGGAGAGTACGACGCTTGTGGAAAAAATATATTCGGTCCACCACCAAGACCGCTGGATGTTCCACCGTTTAAAATTGAAGGAACAACAATCGTTTTAGGTGAAGAAGGTCCAGAATATAAACAAATGAAAGAAAAAGGATTAACAGTATAAAGGAGGTTTGGTATGAAGTTTATGGACTGGCTTGATGAAAGATTAGCCGTAAGGCAACTTATTAAAGTAATGCTTACAGAGTATTACGTACCAAAAAACATCAACTTTTTATGGAGTTTTGGTGTCCTTGTAATGCTTGTTTTTGCTATCCTAGTCGTTAGTGGAATATTTTTGTTGATGTACTACAAACCAGATTCTCATCTTGCATTTGATAGCATTAACAAAACTATAATGATGGATGTAGAGTATGGGTGGTTGTTCAGACATACCCATGCTGTTGGAGCTTCAATCATGTTCCTTGTGTTGTTCGTTCATATGGCAAGAGGTATATACTACGGCTCATTTAAACCTCCAAGGGAGATAGTTTGGATAACCGGATACATACTTTTTGTTCTAATGTCTGCTACAGCATTTACAGGTTATCTACTTCCTTGGGGTCAGATGTCCTACTGGGCAGCTCAAACGATTACAACTTTATTTGAAAAAATACCTTTTATAGGTCCAGATTTGGTTGTATGGATTAGAGGAAACTACATAGTAGAAGATGCTACTTTAACAAGATTTTTTGCTTTACACGTTGTATTTTTACCTTTATTGTTAATAGTATTTACAGCAATCCACTTATATGCTGTAAGAATACCAGGTTCTAACAACGAAGATGGAATTGAGCTTACAAAAGAGGAGAAAAAACACGGAAAAGGAATACCTTTCTGGCCTGTGTTTATGGCAAAAGAGTTTTTCGTTATGTCGGTTTTCTTAATATTCTTCTTTTATCTTGTTTTCTATCAGTATAAATTTGCGATGGACCCAATTAACTTCACTCCTGCTGATTACTTACAGACACCTATGCATATCTATCCGGAATGGTATTTCTTAGCATTCTACGAAGTTTTAAGAGGTTTCTTCTTCAGCCAAAACCTTGGATTGATTGCTTTCGTCCTTAGCATGTTTATAGCTGCATTTTTACCTTGGCTTGACACTTCTCCAATAAAAAGTGGAAAACACAGACCTTTATACAAAGTTCTTTTCCTTTTGCAGGGTCTCCTGTTGTTGCTGCTGTTGTCTGTATGTCGG
>NZ_DAIDMN010000139.1 GCF_027448985.1 Sulfurihydrogenibium sp. | reverse complement strand
TTAATAGCTATAGACCCAATTTTAGAAAGAAAAGCATCTGTGATAGACAAATTTATAGTTATGGCATCTTTGATGAACGGCTTTCAAAAGTATTTTATAGAACAAGCCATAGACCTAAATGCTCACATAACGTTGAAAGTAAAACCAGAAAACAATCCGGATAAAATCATAAAAACATTTTTTGGAAGTGACGTTATAGCAAAGGTTTACGGCTCAAAACCGGAAGAAAAAAAAGATAAAATAACCCAGTACAAAGAAATAATAGATAAGTACAGTAACAACCCGGATATAATCGGAATTGCGCCCCACTTGGTTAGTCAGGCAATAATCAGATACGGCACCGTAGAAAAATCAGGAAATTTAATAGGTATAGACCCAATTTTAGAAAGAAAAGCATCTGTGATAGACAAATTTATAGTAAATAAAAAATTAGATACACTACTATCCGACAGAAACAGTATCGTAATCGGCAAACTTTTAGCAAAAGATTTAGGTATTGACGAACTTGGTAAAAAAGTTGTATTAACCGCACCAAACGGAAATCGCCAAGTGTTCAAAGTGGTGGATTTTTTTGAATCCGGAATAACAAACCTTGACCAAACAAGAATATACATAAATCTAAGAACAGCACAGTCTATCCTTGAAAGACCAAACGAAGTTAATGAGATTATCTTTAAAATAAAAGATGTAAACAAAGCAGAAAAGTTGGCAAAAATGATAAGTTATCAAACAGGATACTACACAGAAAGTTGGCAGTACGCATATAAAAACTTCCTTCAACTTTTTAAAATACAAAACTACATAACTTACATGATAGTATTTGCTATACTAATCGTTTCAGCTTTTGGAATATTCAACATAATAATGATGACCGTTATGGAAAAGAAAAAAGACATAGCTATACTAAAAGCTGTTGGATACGAAGAAAACGATATTGTAAAAATATTCGTATATCAAGGATTTATTGTCGGATTTTTTGGTTATATCATAGGAAGTATTTTGGGATACTCAATCCAAGAGTGGCTTTCTTCCATAAAGATAGAGGTAGAAGGTTTAGTAAGAGCAAAAGGATTTATATTAGACAGAAGTATGGTTTATTACCTTTACGGATTTTTATTTTCAATTACCTTTTCTATTTTAGCATCATTTTACCCTTCTTACAAAGCTTCAAAACTCAATCCTGTCGATATATTCAGGAGTGGTTAGATGCAGATAATCACCGTTAAAAACGTTGAAAAAGTAATAGGACAGGAAAAAATTTTAAAAAATATAAATCTTATAATAAACAAAGGAGAATTTGTAAGCATAGTAGGACCATCAGGCTCAGGAAAAAGTACACTTCTATACATTCTTGGACTTTTAGACATTCCAACATCTGGAGAAGTTGTTGTAGAAGAAAGTCCAGTAGTTTTTAAAGACAAAGACAGACTTGCTAATTTAAGAAATAAAAAATTTGGTTTTGTTTTTCAGTTTCATTATCTTATCAACGAACTTACTTTGGAAGAAAATGTTATGGTACCAATGTTAAAGGCAAATGTGGATAAAAAAACAGCAAAGGAAAGAGCGTTAACTTTACTTGAAAAACTTGGACTAAAAGGTAAAGAAAACAGAAAACCTTATCAGATATCAGGAGGAGAACAACAGAGAGTATCCATCGCAAGGGCTCTATCTAACAATCCGGATATATTAATAGCAGACGAACCTACTGGTAATCTTGATTCAAAAAACACCGAAAAAGTAATGGAAATATTTACCCAGATAAACCATGAAGGAAAAACTATAATTATGGTAACCCACGAAATGGATTTAGCAGAAAAAACAGATAGAATAGTAAAGATGAAAGACGGTGAAATTGTAGAAGAAATAAAAGTGAACTACCCCCACTTATAACAAGTGGGGGCTTCCTGCTTCATTGAATGATGACTCGTAGACCAATGATTTTGTCA
>NZ_DAIDMN010000138.1 GCF_027448985.1 Sulfurihydrogenibium sp. | reverse complement strand
GGTATAATAATAGAGATAAGGATTTATTTGATAGAATTTTGGAGATTATTAAGGGTGGAATATAATGAGCAATTACCTTTATTTTTATTCATTTCTTTCTCCCTCTTTTTCTTTTTCAAGAAGTGCATCAGAGTATCTTCTTAACCAGTTTATAAGTCGTAAAGACTCTTCTGTATAGAATATGTACTCTTCAACTGAAGCATTTAAAACTAATCTGTTTAGTATATCTTGAGTTTTTTCTTTTACGTTTTTATCATTTAAATCTTTTAAATCCTTTTTTCCTAAGGGTGATTCGTTTATCAACCAATTTACAACTATATAAACCGACTGTAAATGATGGTCTTTACCTTTTGCGAATAAAAAGGCTAAAGTGTTTCCAAGTCCGTTTGTAAGTATCAAGGTAGCTAACTTAGACACCAAAGAAGAAAATTCCTTCTCAAATTTTTTCCCTTTTACTTTAAGTATCTGTTCAAAGGCGTATTTAGACCTTTTTTGTTCTAATGTTTGGTTCATCTTATATGCCCTCCACTTTTATGTAAGTGAATCCTCTTCCAAGGGTTTCATCACCACCAAACTGTAGAATGTTGTTTTTTAAAAATTGAAGTATTGTGTTTAAATTTTCGTTGCTGTTTGTCCTTGAAGCTATTTTCCCATAGTAAACCGTTTCGGTAGGTGTAAGCTCCTGATACCAAAGACCACCTTGTTCTACAGTTCCTGTACTTTGGTCTATTCTTATTCTTGCTACTACTTCCGTGTAATTTTTCACAAAAAATCTAAAAATATCATCCGGAAGTACCACTATCCTGTTTTCATCCACTTTATCTGATGTTAGATTTTTCAATGTGTTTATTTCTTTTTTAATCGTTGCACCAAAGCTAAACTCTTCTAAAACTACTGTGTTGTCTTTTACCAACACCTTATCTGAAGATACAAAAACTTTATTACCCTCCAATTTGTAATCAAAATTACAAAGGAGAGCTTATAATTCTTGATGCTTATCCGGATACATGTCCAAAACTTGAAAAAGATATAACAAACGTACACTATCCGGAATATTACAGAGAGGCAAAACCACCTTCCGAAAATCAATCTCCTAATCCTGTTGTATTTCTAACGATAAAATCAGGAACCAAATTTAACTTTTACTTTAAAAACACAAACATTTACAAACAGCTAACTGGAGAAGATATAAAAAAAGATTTAATAGAAGCTACAAAATACTTAGGATTAGGGGCAAAAAGTAGTGTTGGGTATGGTTTACTCCAAGCTTAAAGAACGTAAAGAAGAGTTAATACTTTCTTTAGTTGTGTTATTTCTTATAATTTCTTATCACTTTGATGAAAATTTATTGCTTTTAGTTAGTTTTTCTGTCCTAATTATCTCCTTTTTTATATTCTACAATTCAGGTGCAAGTAGAAAAAAATTAACAAACTCTCTTAGATACCTATTTACTGGTGAAGTAGCTACATTTTTGGGATTTTTAGCGTTTTTAGCAGAATTTTTAATATCAAACTTTCTATTTGAATATACCAAAAACTCCACAGAAGAATTTAATTTCGTAAATTTAGCCAAAGCGGTAGTTTCTTTAACGAATATATTGTCGGTTGGTTTACTTTTTATTGTTCTTTACGAACAAAAATTAAAAAAGTATGTAGAAAACAAAACCAAAATTCAAAGAGAACCTAAAAAAGTGTTAATATTCACATTATCAAAACCAAGCGGAGAGTTAATAAAGAACACTCCAAGAAATTGGTATCCTGTAGAAAAACTCTTGGATTTTCATAAAAATACGTTGCAAAAAATTTATGTTTTGGTAAGTAATGAAGTAAAAGATAGCACTCAATATTTTGACAGTCTTTTACAAAAGTTAGGTTTAGAAGGAAAAAGGGAGTACATAGAAAACGTTGATGTTAACGATGAAATTAATTTTTTGCCCCTAATCCTAAGTATTTTGTAGCTTCTATTAAATCTTTTTT
>NZ_DAIDMN010000137.1 GCF_027448985.1 Sulfurihydrogenibium sp. | reverse complement strand
CTCTCTAAGCCAAATATATTTGTCTGCTGCTTCTGCTCCTTGACCAACAACCGCCATCCAACCGAGAAAATCCGGAAAGGGTTTTGGTTATAGGTGGAGGAGATGGTGGTACTGTAAGAGAAGTATTAAAACATCCATCTGTAAAAGAGGTTCATCTGTGTGAAATTGATGAAGATGTTATTAAGGTATCAAAAGAGTATCTTCCAAGTATATCTTGCGAACTAAACAACCCAAAAGTTTCTATCTTTATAGAAGATGGTAACAAATTTTTAGATGAAAGAAAAGGGTATTACGACGTTATTCTTTTAGATTTATCGGACCCGGTTGGACCAGCGGAAGCGTTGTTTAAAAGAGCATTTTATGAAAAAGTAAAAGGAGCATTAAAAGAAAATGGTATTATGACAGCTCAAACTGAATCTCCATTCTTACAAGAAGAGTATTTTAAAACTGCTGTAAATGAGATAAAAAAAGTGTTTAAATTTTACGGAACTTACCTTGCATTTATTCCAACCTATCCGGCTGGAATGTGGAGTTTTACAATGGCATCAGATGACATAGACATCTTTAAACAATCTCAATTAGAATATGAAAAAATCAATAACTTGAACACAAAATATTTTTGTGATAAAATATATGCTTCTTTATTTTCTTTACCAAAGTTTGTATCTGATTTAATTAAATAAAAGAGAGGTGAGAAATTGGCAAGAGAAATTTTAAGCAGTATAGCAAGTAGAGCATCTGAAAAAACAGGAATCAAACTTTACGGTAGAAGTGTAGAAAGAGTTTTAGCAGGGCTTTTAACAACTTCCGATTTCTGGAAAGTTGTTGATTTAGCGGACCAGCCTGTGCCTGCTACTTCACAGATAGTAAAAGAACTTGTAGCAGAAGGATTAGCTAAAATAGAAAACGATGAAATCTTATTAACAGAAAAAGGATTACAACTGATAAAAGATTTAAAAATTCCACCTGCTGTAGATTATACCTGTAAAGCATGTGAAGGAAGAGGAATACCATTTTATGCAAATTTAGACTGGTATCATACCTTTTTACAGGTTACAAAAGACAGACCAAAAGCTATTCAAGAGTACGACCAAGGTAGTGTAACTCCAGAAACAACAGTTTCAAGAGTTTTATTCTTAGATTCAAGAGAAGATTTAAGAGACAGAGATATATTGGTTATGGGTGCTGAAGATGACTTAACAGGTTTAGCAGTAGCTTTAACAAGATTACCAAGAAGAGTTTTAATTTTAGATATAGACGAAAGGTCTATAGATTTTGATAACAGAATATTTAAAGAACTTGGTATAGATAATGCAGAAGCGATAAGATTTGACCTTAGAAATCCATTCCCTGAAGAATGGCTTAAATCTTTTGATGTGTTTATAACAGACCCACCTGAAACTTTAAAAGCCTTTAAAGCATTTATTGCAAGAGGTATTGCAGCCCTTAAACAAGAAGGTAGTGTTGGATACTTTGGACTCACTTTAAGGGATTCATCTATAACAAGATGGCAACAGTTCCAAAAAGCTTTAATAAACGACTACGGAATGGTAATAACGGATATAGTTCAAGATTTTAACGCTTATATGAACTGGGATTATCATGCAGAAACAAAAGCTCAGGAAGTTGCACCTGTAAATAAAGTTCCAACAGATATATGGTATAGGTCCGCATGGGTAAGAATGGAAGCACTACCGGGATTCAAAGGAGAAAACGTTCAAATTACAGATGAAGTGTTTAGAGAACTGTACTTAGACGAAGAAGGTTCAACAACGTAAAGAGGTTGATAATGAAAGCATTCGTTTTTCCAGGTCAAGGTTCTCAGTATGTGGGAATGGGAAAGGATTTTTATGACACGTTTGAAAAAGTCCGTCAACTACACCAAAAAGTGAATGAAAAACTTGGGTTTAATTTAACTGATATTATTTTTAACGATGAAGAAAAGTTAAATCTAACTCAATATACTCAACCAGCTTTAGTTTTAACATCTTACATT
>NZ_DAIDMN010000136.1 GCF_027448985.1 Sulfurihydrogenibium sp. | reverse complement strand
CTGGACCAGGACTGTTAAGAGGACTTGAGGCGATTGTTTCTTGGCCAGGACACAGAGTACCATGTGTATTGGGTGTACTTACAAGAGTTGTTAACGCACCACTTTCGATTCAACCAGATAATATTGAGATGGCATACCTTCTTCATAGTGGTGTCGTTCTCTTGCATGCAGAAAATCAGCAAGATACATTTGATATGACTTTGGCAGCATTTGCTATTACTGAAAAAGTAGATGTGTATATTCCTGTAGCCGTTGCAACGGAAGGTTTCTTTGTAACACATGCGAAGGGTTATGTTGATATGACTTCTGAAGAGTTGGCATTTAACGAGCCAGATCCGTATTCAGCACCAGTTCCGGCAATGGACAACGAAGTGCCACCTGCAAGAATTCAAAGAGATGCACCGGTTCAAAAGTCTAACTTTATGTCTTATTTGATTCACTCAGTATGGCAGCAAGAGATTTGGGACTCTAACAAAAGAGCAATGAAATATATCTATCAATACCTTGGTGGACCAATTGAAGTCCAAAATCCAGAAGCAGATGTATTTGTTCTTGCATCAGGCTGTGCAGCAGCACAAGCAAGAGAAGCACACAGATATGCACGAGAGGAAGAGTTAAGTGTTGGTTTTATTAAAGTAAGAGCGATTAGACCTTTCCCTAAAGAAGAGATTCGTGCAGCATTGAAAAATGCTAAAAAAGTAATTATTCCTGAACACAATATTATTGGTTGGTTGGCTACAGAAGTAAAAGCAGCTATTCCAAACAGTGGTATTGTCGTAGACGGTCCAAGAGTATATGGTGGTATGACATTACCTGTGGAATTGATCATGGAGCAAGTCTATATGGCTCTTGGTATGAAATCCGAAACACTACAAGCATAAGGGAGTTACAATGAGTTTAAGATATATGATTCCAGCGTCAAAATTTAAGAAATATCTACCAAAAGACTATGTCGAGTTGGTAGATTACGGTCCATTTGGTAAAGACTACAATGATGTAGGCGTAAAAAATATGGGTACCTACAAAGAACTGGTTGAAGAGCACCCAATGTGTTCTGGATGCTGGATGGCATACTATATTAAAATAATTTTTGCATCACTTCCAAACCCAGAAGATACAGTAACAATCGGTACAGCAGGGTGTGGAAGACTTGCAATTTCACAAGCAGCCGTACCGTTCATTTATGGTAACTATGGAGACCAAAATGCTATGGCATCTGGTATTACACGTGCATTTAGACTAAGATTCCCAGATAGACACAAAGATGTTATTACTATCGCGGGTGATGGCGGTATGATGGATATCGGTTTCTCTATGACAATGCATGCTTGGTTTAGACGTGAGAGATTTACTACTATTATGTTGGATAACGAAGTTTATGGTAACACAGGTGGTCAAGAGAGTGGTATGAGTATGGAAGGTGCTATTCTTAAAATGTCTCCAACAGGTAAAAAGTTTGGTAAAATGCCAGCAATGCAACTCGCTATTACAGCTGGATGTGTCTACGTTGTTAAAATGTCACCAACCAATATCAATAAAGCGTCAAAAGCGATCAGAAGAGCAATTTTTGCAGCAAGAACACTTGGACCAACATTCCTTCATGTGTATACATCTTGTAACATTGAGTACTCAATCCCTACTAATGATGTATTTAGAGATGCAAAAGAGATGGAAAAAGGTCGTTTTGCTTATGAAGAATATATGACAGATGAAGCAAAAGAGTTGTTTGCTCAAATTGAATCTAAAAACAAAAGAGAGGTAAGCTAATATGGCAATAGATAAAAAAAGATATAATATGCGTATTTCCGGGCTTGGCGGGCAAGGGGTTGTTACCTCTGCTCACATTCTTGGATCTGCGATGGATAATGCCGGTAAATATGCTTCTTTGGTACCATTTTTCGGTTCTGAAAAAAGAATGGCTCCGGGGATATATACATCTACTTTTTCAGTAATGGCAAATGCTGCCAAAGTCATGTCAAATGTATCTTGTTGATTTTCTGCATGCAAGAGAACGACACCACTATG
>NZ_DAIDMN010000135.1 GCF_027448985.1 Sulfurihydrogenibium sp. | reverse complement strand
CAAGGAAACTGTGCATGGGATGTATGGGTTCAAAATGGTATTGTTACAAGGGAAAACCAAGCGGCAAACTATCCACTTTTAAACCCAAAAATTCCGGATGCAAACCCAAGAGGTTGTAATAAAGGTGTCCAACACTCTCAAGTTATGTACGAAAAAGACAGAATACTCTATCCAATGAAAAGAGTAGGAGAAAGAGGAGAAGGAAAGTGGAAAAGAATATCTTGGGATGAAGCTATTACAGAAGTTGCAACAAAGATATACGAAACTATGCTAACAGTTGGTCCACAAGGGAACTACATACACATTGGTTCAGGTATGCTTACAGAAGCAAGAGCAGCATCTGGAAAAAGACTTGGTACACTTCTTGGAGCTGTAAGACCTTACATAGCATCTTACGTTGGTGATATGTTTCCAGGTGTATCACTGGTTTACGGAGAAGGTAATGTAGGATTTTCTTACGATTTTGTATATACAGCAAACGTTCAAATTTGGTGGGGACAAGACCCTAATAAAACAAGAATTCCTGATGCTCACTGGGTTTGGGAAGGTAAATATAACGGTATAAAGGTAAGGGTTTATTCTTTTCTTAGCTTCTGCCAAGTACCCTTCGTTCATCTTTGAATCATCACAGTTTGGATATGGTAAAGCACCAGGTATTCTTGAATCTTCATAACCACCAACTTCATCAGACGAAGTTAACTCTCTGACATCTATAATCTGTACTTTTATCTTTGGATTTGAAAGTTTTTTGTACAGTTCTTCTGCTGTTATAGGCATCTGTTTTTTAAGTTCAATCTCTTTTTTCCCAAACGCTATTAAGACTATAGCTAAAACTAAAATAACTGCTATATAAATACCTCTTTCTATTTTAGGATTCATTGTTGACCTCCGGACTGAGTTTGAACTTGAGAAACTTTTGACTCAAGCTCTGAAACATGCTTTTTTACTCCGAATGTTGCAACTAACAAGACAGCTATAGCAATCCAAAATAAAATCCTTTCTGTCATACTCATCTTACCCACCTCTTAATCGTAGACTTCTTCTGATTCTTTCTTTGCTTCTACAAATCTTGACCATCTACCAAAGTAAATCAAGTTTGCAGTAAGAACACCTACAACAAAGTAAGTTGCAGACATTGCCATACTTCCAACTGAGAGTGTAGGATAAGCAGCTAAAAATGCTCCTGTTGTACAACCGCCACCTATTAAAGCCCCCAATGCTAAGAAAATACCAGCAAAGAAAACTAAAACCATCCTTACATATGGGATAGGAGAAACTCTTGCAAAAGCAGGTGGAACCGGGTCAAATTTAAATTTACCTGATATAATCGCTGCTAAAAATGCTCCCGGTAAAACGCCTAATATTAAACCAGAGTGCCATATAATTCCTTCATTTATTTGAGGTACAACATTTGATATAGGATGACCTATCAAGTGAGATATCCAACCTACCAATGCAAGTAAAGCTCCGGAAAATCCTAAGTACTCTCCTTGAGCTGTTGCCCATGCTATTATTGAACCTGCAGCAACACCACCTATAGCCCAGTGCCACTCATCCTTTATAAGATTAAAGCTTGTTTTTTCTTGATAAAACTTTTTCGCAGGGTCAACCCAATCTGCTATTAAAGCAAATACTAAAAACAACACTCCCCATGCCACAGCTAAAGGTCCATAAGGAACCCCTAAAACACCATACAATGTTAAGTCTGTTTTATTTCCGAGGATTCCGGCTTCTACTAAAGAAGGCTGTATCGTGTTGTATATTATTACTCCCGTGACTAATCCAACTACTCCTGCGGCAGATATAAACTTACCAGCCCCAACTCTTGCAACACAAGTTCCGGGGCAAAAACCTGCAGAAGCCATAGCTATTCCAAACATAACACCACCTATAAGATGAGCAACTCCTAAGTATGGCATTATCCTTGGAATAAGATTTGTAGATTCTGCAAATCCAAGTATATCGGCAAGTCCGTAAATAATAGAAGCTGTTGCATGGGGAGTTTTATTTTTAGTATTTGCTTTAATTGCTGATTGGTTAGACCC
>NZ_DAIDMN010000134.1 GCF_027448985.1 Sulfurihydrogenibium sp. | reverse complement strand
ATTAGGAGGTCAGTATCATGAAAAAGCTTACATCTCTAATCGTAGTTTTATTTTTCTTGATTACTTCATTAAAAGCTGCAGAGGTTCAATTTGAAAGAGGTTATTACTATGTGTTAATCAAAGGTGCAAACTTTGACAGAGTTAACGAGGTTCTGAAAACTGAAATAGAAAACCATAAATGGGGAATAATACATACTATGAATGTTGATAAAACTGTAAAATCTCAAACACCTCACAAAACTCACCTATTGTGTAGGGCTGATTATTTGACAGAAGGTTTAAAGTTTGATAAAGAGATAATAAGTGTGTTAATACCTTGTAGGATATCTATTTATCAAGACAAAAATAATATCAAAATTGTGGTAGAAGATGTTGAAGCTGCTGCATCAACTTTCGGAGTTGATGATAAAAAGTTTAAAACATTTTTAAAGCAAGTTACCGAAGAGATGAAAAGTATTTTACAAAAAACGGCAGACCATTTTGAAAAAAGACAAAATATGCCTTCCAGGTAAAGTCAAGTGGGAGTGTTAATCGCACTCCCATTTATATCCTACTCCTCTAACCGTTTTTATACAGTTTCCATAGTTTTCTAAAATCTCTCTTAATTTTTTGATATGAACATCAATGGTTCTATCGTATATGTCTTTATCCCACTTCCATACGTGTTCTAAAATGTAGTCCCTTGATAATACTCTTCCTTCAGCGTTAACTAAAGCCAATAGTAATTTAAACTGAGTTATTGTTAGGTTTATATGTTTTTCTCCTATTTTTACTTCAAATTTTTCCGGAACTATCTCCAACTCCCCAAATTTGTAATGAGTTTTAGATGTTGGGAAATGGTAAGACTTTGCCCTTCTTATAACTGCTTTTACTCTTGCCAAAAGTTCTCTAAAAGAGAATGGTTTTGTTACATAATCATCAGCTCCAAGTTCTAAACCGACTATTTTATCTATTTCAGTGCTTTTTGCGGTCAGCATTATTAAAGGTGTGTGTTGAATCTCTTTATCGGACCTGACGAGTTTACAAAATTCAAGACCATCTACCTCTGGCATCATAAGGTCTAAAACAACAGCGTCTGGTTTGTCTTCTTTTATGTGTTCAAAAGCTACTTTTCCATTTGGAAAGGATTTTACTTCAAACCCTTCCTTTCTAAAATTGTAGGTTAAAAGTTCGTTAATATCTTCGTCATCTTCAATAACGTAAATCAAAGCCATATCTACGCCTCCATTTTATATTTATCCGGTGAATATTTTAATGTAAGTATTCTCATAATAACCAATAATAAAGATATTCCGGTTAAAAGTATTGCAAAATCTGTTGAGATGTTGTGTTGATAAAGACCTATTACCAACTCTCTTAAAAGAATGATTATAGATATATCTATAATGACTGAAATTCTTACCCTTTTTAAAGCTATGTAATCGTTTATACTTTTTACTATCTCAATCATAATGAATATTGAAAGAGTACTGTTTATTAAAGTTTCAACCATTATTTTTATGTTAGGGTAATTTTTATATAACTCTAATAGTATGTTAAAAACGCTTAGTATCAATCCAAAAGATATTATAACCTCTAAGGTAAATAAGGCTAAAAGAATAGTATTATCCAAAACTTTAAACTTTAATATTTTATCCACGTTCACCATGAATAAGATTTTATTAAGAAAATGTTAAGATTTTATGAATGTTATGTTAAGAAAAATTTATATAAACGGGACTTACTCCGGCATAGCAGGGTCGGCTTATCCTTGCTTCCTTCCGGACCTGGGGAGGTTCACCGTCTCCTACCCGGAGGGTCCCGATTTTTTATTCAACTTCTTGAGCGGATGGGGCGGGATTCGAACCCGCGGTACGGGGATTGCCCGTACACAGCATTTCCAGTGCTGCTCCTTCGGCCACTCGGACACCCATCCAAAACTACAAGCAATAAAGTATTATATCATATATTCCAAAAGTGAATTACTTCAAGTTTTATGCTTTCACACGCACAATTTCAAAGTTAATAATATTCTTTTTCTCTTTGCTAAACTCTATGTCGATTAGGCATATACTAAAATTTTCCATA
>NZ_DAIDMN010000133.1 GCF_027448985.1 Sulfurihydrogenibium sp. | reverse complement strand
CCAACGGGATTCGAACCCGTGTCGCCGGCGTGAAAGGCCGGTGTCCTAGGCCAGGCTAGACGATGGGGCCATATTCGCTTGAAAGTGAGTCGCCTGGGAATCGAACCCAGGACCACCGGTTTAAAAGACCGGTGCTCTACCGACTGAGCTAGCGACTCACATACGAGAAATATAATATATCATATTTGATTTTAAATTGCAATACCTGTTATAATAAAGGGCAAAAAATTCGGAGGTTACAATGCCAAAACTCGTTTTAGTAAGACATGGACAATCTTTTTGGAATCTTCAAAACAGATTTACAGGATGGGTGGATGTTCCGCTTACTGAAAAAGGAAAAGAAGAAGCATTCAAAGCTGGAGAACTTTTAAAAGATATAAGATTCAATGTAGCTTACACATCCGCATTAACAAGAGCCCAAGAAACACTTAGAATCATTTTAGAGGTTGTAGGACTTCAAATTCCTGTTATTAAAGACCAAGCTTTAAATGAAAGACATTACGGAGCACTTCAAGGACTAAACAAAGATAGGGCAAGACAAAAGTATGGAGCGGAAATTGTACATCTTTGGAGAAGAAGTTATGACATAGCACCGCCGGAAGGAGAATCTTTAAAAGACACAGCAGCAAGAACAATACCGTTTTTAGAAAGAGCTATTTTAGGTGATATTTACGAAGGAAACAATGTGTTGGTTGTAGCACATGGTAACTCTTTAAGGTCAATAATTATGTACCTTGAAAAGTTAACTCCGGAAGAGATAATTAAAGTAGAGTTAGACACCGGAGTTCCTATCGTTTATGAAATGGATAAAGAAGGAAATGTTTTAAACAAAGAAATCAGAAAATAAAAGGGGTAAAAATGAGATACCTTATTGCAGCCAATTGGAAAATGAACAAAACTGTTAGTGAATCTATCGATTATGTGGAAAAGTTTAGAGAAATGGTTAAAGATGTTGAAGGGATAGATATAATGATAGCTCCCTCTTTTACAGCTTTGGCTTCCGTTTCCCCTCTTCTTGAAAAAACAAGTATAAATCTTGGTGCTCAGAATATGTTTTACATAGAAAGAGGAGCATACACAGGAGAGATATCCCCTATAATGTTAAACGAATTAAATGTTAAATACGTAATAATAGGTCACTCTGAAAGAAGACACATTTTTGGAGAAAAAGATGACCTTATAAATAAAAAAATTCTTGCAGCTGTTGAGTATGGTTTAAGACCTATCCTTTGTGTTGGAGAAACGTTAGAAGAAAGAGAACTTGGAAAAACCATGAACGTAGTGGAGAGACAGATAAAACTCGGTGTTGCAGGATTGGAAAGAGAAATAGGGCTTATAGATATTGCGTACGAACCAGTATGGGCTATCGGAACTGGAGTAAATGCCACGGTAGAGCAAGCTCAGGAAGTTCATTTATTTATAAGAAATCTTATAAATGATATCAGTAAAGGAAACGATAGTGATACAAGAATACTGTACGGTGGAAGTGTAAACGAAAAAAACGCAGGAGAATTAATAAAAGCAAAAAACGTTGAAGGATTTTTAGTTGGAACAGCAAGTCTTGACCCTCATAAGTTTTACAAAATAATTTTAGAAACGTTGGAGGTATAAAGTTGGAATTTTTATTTGGTTTGCTATCTATTGTACTGATAATAGTATCGATTTTATTGATTGTTTTAATCTTAATGCAAAAGACAAAAGGGGCAGAGATAGGAGCTGTTTTTGGTTCCGGAGCTGCAAAAGCGGTTTTAGGTGCATCAGCTGCTACCATCCTTACAAAGATTACAGCATGGCTTGGTGGTATATTTTTAGCATTAGTTTTAATTTTATCTTATTTAAGTATCAAGATTGCAAAGTCTAATACAGTTATCGAAAACATTCCAGTGCAACAACAAACAGAAAATAAAAAATAATGCAAGAATACCAAAATCTATATGAGATTGCTTTATCTTTAGTTTTAGGATTTTTTATAGGATTAGAGAGAGAATATAAAGTTAAAGGTGAAGTTTTTGCTGGAATAAGAACTTTTCCTCTTATAACGCTTTTAGGGTATATTTCATCATTAATTTCGGATTTCTTTGTTTAAAACATTTCCTTCTTTATCCATTTCATAAACGATAGGAACTCCGGTGTCTAACTCTA
>NZ_DAIDMN010000132.1 GCF_027448985.1 Sulfurihydrogenibium sp. | reverse complement strand
TCGGTTTCTCTTAAATGAAAGAAGACTTCAACTCTTTCTTCTCCTGTTTTTTCGGTAATATCTGCGGTTTTTTCCATATCTTTTAAGAGTTCTTTCATCCATCTTTCCCCAAATAAGTCCATTTTATATAGATTTTTCTTTTTATAAAAAGAAAAAAATACCTTAAAATTTTATCTATCTCATAAATTTTAAAATTTATATTTTTAAACTCTTTTAACAACAACTAAAGCATCTTTTGTATTAAAAATGTCTTCTCAAGTCTTTACCGTTATGCCTATGTTTCAGCGTGAGGATTGTCTGGAACATCCCGTTTATGCTAACAAGAACGTCCTTATTCTCCTTGAATATCTTGGCAATTGCGAGGATGAAGAGAATGTTTGGATGAGAGTAATCACTGACAAATACACATCAACAAAAGGATTTAACAGTGAAACTTACGGTAAAGTTCTTGATGAGAGTAGGGAAATTACCGATGAACTTCCTGATATTCCTGAAGATGTTCTTAGAACTGTTTATTATGACTATGCTGATTATGATGATGAGGAAGAACCTGAAGTAGGAGAGGAAGAAGAACCTGAAGAAGAACCTGAAGTAGAAGACGAGGAAGAAGAGAAACCGAGGAAGCTGAAAATCCTGAGAGTTCCTAAGTATGAAGAGGAAGAAGAGGAAGAAGAGGAAGAAGAGGAAGAAGACAATCATACATCAACTCATAGGAAGGGAGGACAGGAAGACGAGAAATACAAGGAGAAGATGGTAAGAATTGCCAAGAAGGTAGCGGAGAATGAAGGTTTTGATTTTGATGATTACACTGATGTTATTAATTATTCTAACAATGCAGGAGAAAGTTGTTATTTTATTTTTGTTAATATTAATAAAGCCAACCCTTACTTTACACCGGAAGAATTTGGAAGAGCAGAGGACATTATTAGCCTTGCTTATGGTTCTATGATGGAGCACATTAAAGGAGATAACCTTAAGTTTGAATACAGTCTTAAAGATGATGTAGATTTTGATAATGAAATCCCAAGTGTTGAGTGGTGGGGACGTTATGATAATGTTAAAGAAGGTGAGGAAAGCGAAGATGAAGAAGATGAGTAAATAATTTTTAGATTTAGATAGATTAGATTAATCCCTAATAATACGCTACACAATGTTTATATAAAAATATATAAACTTATTTTCATAAGTTCAACTTCGTTTAAACTTACTTCATAAGTTCAACTTCGTTTAAACTTACTTTAACAACCAAACTTAATAAGCTGTAAATCTATATTACTTATTATAACATTAATATGTGCTATAGTAATAGGACTATCGTGGTAAGTCTCTGTTAATTTTAATATTCCTACTTTAGCTTTTCTCAGTGTTCTCAAGATAATCATAATAAGATTATTTCTCTCTTCTATTGTGTATTGTCCTACTTTTTGTAAATCGTTGATTGCTGTTATAGTTTGGTCTATGATTTGTTCTATTTGCATCATATTGCCTTTTCTGCTTTCACCACTGCGATTACGGTAAAATGCTCCCATCCAACTTTCTTTATCTACAAATACTAAATCGTTCATACAAGGCTTTTTACCTACTTCTATCATTGCTAAAAATTCCAATTTCTTTAAAAGTTCTCTTACTTGAGTTGGTATTATAATACTTCTAATTGAAGAAAAATCCGTTAGTTCTTTCTCTGGTGGTTCTTTTATTTCTTTAAGAAGTTCAGGAGGCTCACTAAAAGACCTTACAAATTCTGTAAGTTTAATATCATTAGGGTCGGCTTTTTCCATTTTATTTTACTATTTTATTAATTTAAGACATAATCTTTATAACTTATTTCTATGATAGAAATAGGAATATTTTCTCTAATCGGTTCATTTCTTCGTAAATACAAATGTAAATTCCGTAGTATCTCTCTTTGGTGAATTAACATAGAATTATTAAATATTTTCTTGTATATACTTCCTACAGTTAATGATAACATAAGAACTAGAACAATATAAATTATGGGCTCCACTTTTATAATAATTATAAAAGTTATGTTGTTGATATTTCTATTGTAATTGTTTCTATAAATTCTCTTTGTTTTACAACTTTATGTTGATAAAAATATCGTGTAAATTCTTTGAAATTTCTTTGGTAATTCTTGTAAGATAGAAAGAAAATAAATAAAGAACCTGATACAACGGGCAGTAAAAGAATATAATCCATTTTATC
>NZ_DAIDMN010000131.1 GCF_027448985.1 Sulfurihydrogenibium sp. | reverse complement strand
TAATGCTCTCTTTATGCTTCTTGCTCCGTACTCTGGTCTGAACTCCTTCTCTATCAAGTAATCCACGAATCCAGGAGATAAGCTTACTTCTATTTGCCATTCTTTCAACCTTTTATTAATCTCTTTAATTTGTATATCTATTATACCTTTAATTATCTCTTTGTCCAATGGTTTGAATACAATTATCTCATCAAGCCTATTTATGAATTCTGGACTAAATGCTCTTTTGACTTGGTCTAAAACGTTTTTCTTCAGGTCTTTGTAGTCTGCCAGCGATGATTTGGTTTCGAATCCCATTTTACCACTATCTAAAATCATTTTAGCACCAAGGTTAGAGGTCATTATGATTATCGTGTTGCTAAAGTCAACAACTCTACCCATCGAGTCTGTAAGTCTTCCATCATCGAATATCTGTAAAAATATGTTAAATACATCCGGATGAGCTTTTTCAATTTCATCAAAGAGTATTACCGAGTAAGGTTTTCTTCTTACAGCTTCTGTTAGCTGTCCTCCTTCTTCGTAACCTACGTATCCCGGAGGAGCTCCTATAAGTCTTGATACCGTATGTTTTTCCATGTACTCCGACATATCAAACCTTATGAGTGCATCTTCTTTACCAAATAGGTACTCTGCCAACGCTTTTGCTGTTTCCGTTTTACCTACTCCTGTTGGTCCAAGGAACAGGAACACTCCAATAGGTCTGTGTCTTCCCTTTAAACCTACACTGTTTCTTCTTATAGCTTTTGCTATGGCTGTTATCGCTTCACTTTGGTCTACAACTCTTTTATGAAGTTCTTCTTCTATATGTAATAGTTTTTCTTTATTTGACTCTGTAAGTCTTGCTATAGGTATTCCTGTCCATCTTGCCACCACTTCCGCAATATCTTTTTCCGTAACTTTTGGTTTGTTTTCTTTCTGCTCTTCTCTCCACTTTAACTTCATAGTTTCAAATTTTGCTCTTAATTTGACCTCTTCATCTCTTAATTTAGAAGCTTTTTCAAAGTCTTCATCTTTTATCGCTTGGGCTTTTTTATCTTCTATCTCTTTTATCTTATCTTCCATTTTTTTCAAATCTTCTGGAAGTTCAAGTTCCCGTAATCTTACCAACGCTCCGGCTTCATCTAATAGGTCTATAGCTTTATCCGGAAGTTGTCTATCGGAAATGTATTTAACTGAGAATTCAACCGCTTTTTCTATCGCTTCTTTTGTATACTCTACGTTATGAAACTCTTCGAATCTTTTCTTTAATCCTTCTAAGATTAAAACAGCGTTTTCTGGTGTTGGTGGGTCAACTATTACGGGTTGAAATCTTCTTTCCAACGCACCGTCTTTTTCTATGTATTTTCTGTACTCATCTAATGTGGTAGCACCGATTACCTGTATCTCCCCCCTTGATAATGCAGGTTTTAACATATTAGAAGCATCTAAGGAGCCTTCGGCAGAGCCGGCTCCTACCATCGTATGGAGCTCATCGATGAATAAGATTACATTCGGAGCTTTTTCCAACTCTTTCAGTATACTTTTCAATCTTTCTTCAAACTGTCCTCTGTATTTTGTTCCGGCCACGATTAGAGCCAAGTCTAACGCAACAATTCTCTTGTTTTGAAGGGTCTCTGGAACTTGTTTGTTTGCTATTCTTTGGGCTAAACCTTCAACTATGGCTGTTTTTCCTACTCCTGGTTCTCCTATCAGTACAGGGTTGTTCTTTCTTCTTCTTGATAGTATCTGTATAACTCTTTCTATTTCTCTTTCTCTTCCTACAACAGGGTCTAACTTGCCTTCTTTTGCTAATGCTGTAAGGTCTCTTCCAAATCTATCAAGATTTGGTGTAGGAGCAGTCTTTGTTTGTTCTTGAGATGGAATTTCCCCAAGAGCTGAGAGTATTTCTCTTCTTACACTGTATTCATCTATACCAAAACCTCTTAAAACTCTTCCACCAAGTCCGGTTTTCTCTCTTATTATTCCTATCAACAGATGTTCTGGACCTACAAATGGATGGTGGAGTATCCTTGCTTCTTCTACAGCAAACTCAAGAATTCTTTTTGCATCGGGAGCAAATAAAACTTCTCCAGAATGGCTTCCTCTTGCCATCTGTGATGTGAGTGTTTTTTTAACCTTTTCCGGAGTAAGCCCAAACTTAGATAAAACTAATATAGTGATGTCATCTTCATCTAACAACGCAAGAAGAAGATGCTCACTACCTAAATAGTTATTTCTATATGCTAACGCATGCTCT
>NZ_DAIDMN010000130.1 GCF_027448985.1 Sulfurihydrogenibium sp. | reverse complement strand
ATATAACTACAAGGATATAAGAAAAGACTTAGAAAAAGAAGGATACAAATTTTATTCAGATTCTGATACAGAAGTGATACTAAAATCATTTCATAAATGGGGTATGAATTCTGTTGATAGATTTAGAGGTATGTTTACCTTTGCCATATGGGATAAAGCCCAAAAGAAGTTATACCTATGCAGAGATAGAGTAGGAGTAAAACCTCTTTACTGGTATTACAAAGATGGACTTTTTATGTTTGCATCCGAACTAAAAGCATTCCATAAACATCCAAAATTTAGGAAAAATCTAAACATTGACGCACTTCTTTTTTATCTTCAGTATGGATACATACCACAGTTTTACAGTATTTTTGAGAACACATACAAGCTTGAGCCGGGATATTTCCTTGTGATAGACAGAAACGGTAATATCTCTAAACATCAATACTGGAATGTAGAATCTTTTTTCATAAAAGGAAAACAAGAAAAAGATAAATGGCTTAAAAAGTCAGAAGAAGACCTAACTCAAGAACTTGAAGACATTTTAACAGATAGTTTTAAACTTAGGCTTGTTAGCGATGTCCCTGTAGGAATGTTTTTAAGTGGTGGTATTGATTCTTCAACAGTGTGTGCCCTTCTTGCAAAAGAGGGTATAAAACTAAAGACATTTACAATAGGCTTTTACGAAAGAGAATACAACGAGGCAGATTATGCTAAAAAGATAGCTGAATTTTTAGGAACAGACCATACAGAACTTTACTGCAGTCCAAAGGAAGCTTCCGATGTAATCCCTTATCTTCCTGATATTTACGATGAACCTTTTGGTGATTCTTCAGCTATACCTACTTACCTTGTGTCAAAACTCGCAAAAAGTAAAGTTAAAGTGTCTCTCTCTGCAGATGGGGGAGATGAGCAGTTTTGCGGATATACAAGATACTGGATTGTTGGAGAGAGAATAGCAAAATTTTCATCTTTACCATTTTTATCGTTATCAGGAAAAATTTTAAATTTAATCAATCCTGACTTGGCTTATAAAGTGTACTCATTACTCAGACCTATCCTTCCAAAGTGGACTAACTTTAGAGATAAGTACATAAAACTTAAGAATGTTTTAAAAGAAGCCAAAGATGTTAAAACTCAGTATGATGTCTCAAATAAAGTATTTTTAGAAGAAGATTTAAAACAACTATTTAAAAGTATTAATCGTATTCCATCAAATATTGAGTTTTTAAACAATGTAGATTTAAATCTTATGGAATTTATGATGCTTTATGATATTAAAACATACCATAGATAACTACTGCCTTATTCTTAGAAACAATGTTATTTTCTATAAAAAAGTCTTTATCACTTTGATTTTGGAAAACAATTTTTTTATTAAATTTAAAAGCTATTTTATATAAAGAGTCTGTAATTTTTTTTAATATTCCTTCCTTTACATACACGTATCCTAAACCTGTTATAACGCTTACACAAGGAATTTTAAGAAAACCGCAAGCTATGGAGCTGTAAATATTTGGTTTTATCGTGTAATTTAACACTAAGTCTGGTTTAATTTTTTTATATAAGTTTAAATATTCTAAAGTAAGTTTAACATCTTTATATGGATTTTTACCTTTTCTATCTAAGTTTTTAAGCTCAAAGTATTCAAATTCTTTACTAATATACTCTGAATATTTGTCTTTGGGAGCTACTGATATAACTTTATATCCTTTTTCCTTTAAAGCTCTCATTAACCCTAATCTAAAATTCCACAAAGACCAAGAAGTATTTGATGTAATAACAATTTTTTTAGCCATTTATACAATCCTATTACAAAGAAGGTATTAAAAATAATAGATAATATATACTTACAGCCACTTTTCCCTCCATATCTGAAACACAAATAAAAACCAGAGTTTATTGTGATTTACACCACGGTCGTTTAAATAATCATTTAAAAGTCTTTCTACTTCTTTTTCGTTAAAAACTCCTTCTTTCTTTATCCTTTCAGGATTTAAATATTCTTTATAAAGCTCTTTTAAATCTGTTTTAAACCACTCGTAAATTGGTACACCAAATCCTTGCTTTGGTCTGTCTATCAGTTCCTTTGGGATATACTTATATAAAATTTTCCTGAGTATGTATTTACTTACACCGTTTTTGTATTTAAACTCCACAGGTAGCATACTTGTCCACTCTAATATTTTATGGTCTAAAAACGGCTCTCTTCCTTCAAGGGCTACTGACATGGTAGCTCTATCTACTTTTACTAATATATCATCTGGTAGGTATGTTTTAATATCATAAAGCATCATAAATTCCATAAGATTTAAATCTACATT
>NZ_DAIDMN010000129.1 GCF_027448985.1 Sulfurihydrogenibium sp. | reverse complement strand
CTGTTATGACAAATATTCCGGCTCCTATGATTCCCCCAACACCTATAAAAACCAAGTCCCACAAACCAAGACTTCTTAGATATAATTGAACTTCAAGCTCAACAAGGTGTTGACTACATGACAATCCATGCTGGATTACTAAGAGAGTTTTTACCTCTTGTAAACCACAGACTTATGGGTATCGTTTCAAGAGGTGGTTCTATTATAGCTCAATGGATGGTAGTTCATGGAAAACAAAACCCACTTTACACCAACTTTGACAAAATATGTGAGATATTCAAAAAGTACGACGTAACATTCTCATTGGGAGATGGACTTAGACCAGGATGTATCAACGATGCTTCTGACGAAGCTCAGTTTGCAGAGTTAAAGGTTCTTGGAGAGTTGACAAAGAAAGCTTGGGAACATGACGTACAAGTTATGATAGAAGGTCCAGGTCACGTTCCTATGGACCAGATAGAGATGAACATCAAAAAAGAGATGGAATGGTGTCATGAAGCTCCTTTCTACGTTCTTGGACCGTTGGTAACAGATATAGCTCCAGGATACGACCATATAGCATCTGCAATAGGAGCGGCGATGGCAGGATGGTATGGAGCATCAATGTTGTGTTATGTAACACCAAAAGAGCATTTAGGACTTCCTAATGCAGAGGATGTAAAACAAGGGTTGATAGCTTACAAAATAGCAGCTCATGCGGCGGACCTTGCAAGACATAGAAAAGGTGCAAAAGAGTGGGACGATGAAATGGCAAAAGCAAGGTATAACTTTGATTGGGAAAGACAGTTTGAACTTGCTATAGACCCTGAAACAGCAAGAAAATACCACGATGAAACACTTCCACAGGAAGGTTACAAATCTGCTAAATTCTGCTCAATGTGTGGACCTTCATTCTGTGCATACAGAATATCTCAAAACGTTCAAGATGTAGTTAAGGAAAATGAAATAGAGTTCTTACCAATTATAAAATAAATCTTTAAGCCTCCCTTATGGGAGGCTTTTTTTAAAAACTAATCTTTTTATAAAACCAAAATTTAACTGTTTCAACCAATACTATGTATCCTATCACGATAAACAAAATTGCTACTAAAAGATTTAGTGGTAAGGGGTATATCTCTAATATGTTTCCTAAATAGGTAAAAGGAATGATAAAACCTATCAATCCAACAGCTAATACTGTATAAAGTAAGTAATTGTTAGGCTTTGATTGGTAAAATCTGTGCTTCGTTCTCAATATTAAGATTACAAAAATTTGGGTAAGTAGAGCTTCTATAAACCATCCGGATCTAAATTCTACCTGTGATACTTTAAAGCCGTAGATTAAAGTAAAAAAGGTAATAAAATCAAACAAAGAGCTTATTAATCCAAATACAATCATAAAGTACTTTATGAAGTGAAAATCCCATTTTCTTGGTTTTTCTATCCAATCTTCATCTACGTTGTCTTTTGGTATAGATATAACCGCAAAATCTGTTAAAAAGTTTTGAAATAAAACTTGTTTTGGAAGTAAAGGTAAAAATGGAATAATAAAAGAAGCTCCTGCCATACTGAATATATTTCCAAAGTTTGAGCTTGTCTGCATAAAAATATACTTCAACGTGTTTATAAAAGCTTTTCTTCCTTCCAGGATACCATCTAAAATCACTTTCAAATCATTTTTTAGCAATACTATATCTGCTGATTCTTTTGCTATATCAACTGCATTATCTACTGATATTGCAACATCGGCAGATTTCATCGGTGGTACATCATTTACCCCATCTCCTATATAACCTACAACGTTTCCAGATTTTTTTAAAGCCTGAATAATATCTTCTTTTTGTGAAGGGGTTAATTCGGCAAATGTATCGTATTTTTCAACTACTTTTATTAGAGCATCCGGATGGATTTTATGTAAATCTTCTGATGTTAACATATTGTTTAAGCCAAGCTTTTGACCAATGTGTTTTGCTACGTATCTGTTATCTCCAGTTAAGATAACAATCCTTACACCTTTTTGAGTTAGCTCTTTCACAAGGTTCTCTATATTTTCCTTAAGGGGGTCTTCAAAGATTAAAAATCCTAAAAAAATCATTAAAGATTCATCTTCATATGTTATTACTTCTTTATCAAAGATTTTGTACGCTATACCTAAAACTCTGTATCCGTTTTCAGAGTATTTGTTTAAAGCTGTTATAATGTCGTTCTTTATGTCTTTTGTTAAAGGTTCTACATTTGTGTCTATTTCTATAAACTGTGAAATCTCTAAAATATTTTTTACTGCACCTTTTGATATTAAAATATTTTTATTTTCATATTGGACTAAGATTGAAAGTCTTTTT
>NZ_DAIDMN010000128.1 GCF_027448985.1 Sulfurihydrogenibium sp. | reverse complement strand
ACGGCAATTGATGACACAGGAAAAGAGTACGTAGAGGACCTTTATCTTGAAGTTGCTCAACATCTTGGAGATTCAAGGGTAAGAACCGTTGCTTACGGTCCAACGGACGGACTTGTTAGAGGGGTAGAAGCAGAGGACTTAGGTTCTCCTATAAAGGTACCGGTAGGAAAAGCAGCTCTTGGTAGAATATTCAACGTTGTAGGACAACCAATCGACGAAGCTGGACCGGTAAATGCAGAAGAATACTGGCCAATATTCAGAGAAGCTCCATCTTTTGAAGAGCAGTCAACAAAGGTAGAACAGTTTGAAACTGGTATTAAAGTTATCGACTTGCTCGTTCCTTTGATAAAAGGTGGTAAAGTTGGATTGTTCGGTGGTGCGGGAGTTGGTAAAACTGTTTTAATGCAGGAACTTATCCACAACATAGCTAAATTCCACTCTGGATACTCTGTTGTTGTTGGTGTTGGAGAGAGAACAAGGGAAGGAAACGACCTTTGGATGGAAATGAAAGAATCAGGCGTTTTACCTTACACAGCGATGGTTTACGGTCAGATGAACGAGCCACCTGGAGTTAGATTCAGAGTTGCTCAAACAGGTCTTACAATAGCAGAGTACTTTAGGGATGTTGAAAAACAGGACGTTCTTATCTTTATCGATAACATATTTAGATTTGTTCAAGCAGGTGCCGAAGTTTCCACATTACTTGGAAGACTTCCTTCTGCAGTTGGTTATCAGCCAACTCTTGGAACTGACGTTGGTGAAGTTCAGGAAAGAATCGCATCAACTAAAAACGGTTCTATCACTTCTATACAGGCTGTTTACGTACCTGCTGACGATATCACAGACCCAGCACCAGCATCCATATTCGCACACTTAGATGCAACAATAGTTCTACAAAGGAGATTAACAGAGCTTGGAATATATCCGGCTATAGACCCATTAGAGTCAACTTCAAGAGCTTTAGCTCCTGAGTATGTCGGAGAAGAACATTACTATGTTGCGAGGGAAACTCAAAGAATACTTCAAAGGTACAAAGAATTACAAGAAATCATCGCAATACTTGGTATGGAAGAACTTTCAGATGAAGATAAAGCAATCGTTGGAAGAGCAAGAAGACTTCAAAGGTTCCTCGCTCAAAGATTCCACGTTGCAGAGCAGTTTACCGGTCAACCTGGTTCCTACGTTAAAAAAGAAGAAACAATCCAATCGTTTAAAGAAGTTGTGGAAGGAAAATGGGACCATCTTCCAGAACAAGCATTCTACATGGTTGGTGGTATAGAAGAAGCTAAAGAAAAAGCTGAAAAATTAGGTGTAAAAGTCTAACTATACAAAGGGAGGGTAAAAACCTCCCTTTTACATTAAAAAGAGGCGGAAGATGGAAAACGTTCTTCTTGTGATGGTAATTTTTTTCATTGTTGTTATATTCGCTGGAATTTTAGGAATGAAAATTTCTAAGTAATTCAGGAAATCTATCTATTCTACATTTGGCTTTGGATTCGAAAGACAAACCAAAACCTTTTTTGTATTTTAAAAATCTTTTGTATCCTGTGTAAGCAACCATAGCTGCATTATCGGTACATAAATACAAAGGTGGATAGTAAAACTCTACATCTTTTATTTTTGAAACTTCCTCTCTAAGTTTAGAGTTGGCTGAAACACCTCCTGCTATAACAACTTTACTTACATTAAACTCTTTACAAGCATCTATTGTTTTTTTCAAAAGCGTCTCTATAATTGCACTTTGAAAAGATGCAGCTATATCTTCTTTTGAGTATATACCTTTTCTTATTTCCTTTATAACCGCTGTCTTTAAACCACTGAATGAAAAGTTAAAACGATTTTCTCCTTTTTCGTTTATAAGAGGTCTTGGAAATTTTATTACTTCTTTACCTTGTTTTGCCAATTTATCTATTATAGGACCACCGGGAAATCCTAAATCCATGGCTCTTGCAACTTTATCAAAAACTTCCCCAACAGCATCATCTAAGGTTCCACCTAAATATACATATTTTTCAAAATCTTTAACCAACACTAACTCAGTATGTCCTCCTGACACTACCAACGCAATGAAGGGGTATTCTATCTCTTTTACTAAGAAGTTAGCAAAAATGTGAGCTTCTATATGATGTACCGGAATTATAGGTTTGTTTAACGAAAATGAGAGAGATTTAGCAGCAGAAACACCAACCACTAATGAAACGATCAATCCTGGCATAAAGGTACACGCAACTGCATCGATTTTATCTAAGGATATGTTTGCATCTTTTATAGCTTTATCTAAAACAGGTAAAAAGTTTTTTGTGTGCTCTCTAGCTGCTATTTCTGGATAAACACCACCAAACTGGACATGGATTAATTGGGATGATACTATGTTAGAAAGGATACCTCTTTCACTGTCGTAAACAGCTACAGAGGTATCATCACAAGGTAAAGAAGTAATAAAATTTCCAAGACCTCTTATAAACGAAAAAGGAGAAAATCGTTTTAACT
>NZ_DAIDMN010000127.1 GCF_027448985.1 Sulfurihydrogenibium sp. | reverse complement strand
AGTGGTAGTTTTACTTTATGATACCACTGGAGGTTTTTTATTTCATCTTTTTTTCGAATTGGAAATTAGGGTTAAATTTTAATTTTATCTATACTATCGGTTGTTAATGCAATTTCAAACAAAGTGTTTAATACCTCTTCATCTTTAATACTCTTTATCTTCTCTTGTATTTCTTCCGGAACATAGCCAAATCTCAGTTTTACAGCCTTTATTATGTTTTCTTGTAAAGTTGTAATCTTGCCTTCTTCTTTTCCTTTTTCTATTCCTTTTTTGATTCCTTTTTCTAATCCCTGTTTTAAGCCTTTTTCCATTCCTTTCTTATAAAACGGGTCTTGTTGTATCATCTCTTGGGTTATTGTTAATGGCATCTTTCTTTCCTCCATCATTACACAACTTCCAATATTAATTTTATCAACTCTTCTTCTTTAAAGTCTGTTGTAAAACCAACCGTTAAGCCTTGGTTTGTTATGTCTAGAGATTTTTCTGATTGGCTTACTGTGTTTATAGGATAACTGTATATGTCCATTTCTTTGCTGGTTTTGATTGTTATTGTTTTTTGGGTGTATAGGTCAAAAATTTTAAAGTTGTTTGACTTTCCATGGTAAATTGGTTTGTTAAGGTGCTGTGGTAAAGTTGCAAAGTGGAAGTTGAATTCACAAAGGTATATGAGTTTTTCTTTGTAATCTGTTTGGATGTTTATAACTGCTTCTACCTTATTTTGTTCTACTTTGTAGGTTTTTGTTAGTGTTGCGTTGTACTTTTTGTCTGTGTAAATCCCGCCTCTTCTTTTGAATACTATCTGGTCTCCTACATACTCTAAGTTAAATGGTTGATTTGCAAAGTCTGAGTATTCCTTAAAGGTGCATCTGTAAAAGTTATCTAAGTTGAAACTGTCATCTGTGATGTGGTCTATGAAAGAATTTTTTGTGTACCAATCGTAAATTAACAAGTCTTTTATATGGTTTGTGTCTATTTTTAGGTCCATGTTGTGGATAGTTGATATTCCTTCTTCTGTATTTTCATTTTCTTTAGGATTTAAAAGGTTTCTGTGGTATCCTTCTTTTCTTCTTGTTAATGTGTTTTGAAAGTTAAACTCTTTGTCTTTTATAGAGAGTTCTGTTAGTTGTCCGGATTCTTTTGAGTCAAATATTAGTATAAGGTTTTGGGTTGTTACCTTTACTTCTTCGTATCCGTCAAAGTCGTAATCTTTCACTTGTACTTTCCGGTTTTTTGATAACTTTTCAAGTTCTTTTTCTGTTTTTATTATGTATCTGTAAGCGTTGTTCCTAAGGTTTGGAAGGTAAAGACCACCAAATATTCCATGCCATAAAACATCGTTACATTGAGCTTTAAGTAAATTTTCTAACAAGTTTTTGTCTTTTTTGTAAGGTCTTGATGATGTTGAAAGGTCTAAAATTCTTTTGTGTATTCTATTACTTTCCGGATACTTTATTAAAAAGTTGTGCCATATGTTTCCTTTTACGAATTTCTCAAAATAATGTTCCATTCCATTTTTTGTTAAGAAGTTTTTTAGTTCTTCAAACTCTTCAAAATCTTCCGCAAATAAACTCCACTCTCCCATTTCATGGTAGGATGTTATTGGAAGATATGCCATACCTATTGGTTTTTCTTCGTTTATATACTGATGGTAATGGGTTGTTTGAATTGTGTTTGATGATGTGATTGTTTCTAAAAATTGTTCTAACCAACCTTTTTCGTAAACCCACCAGTATGTTTTTGGCCAAACTCCAAACTTTTCTCCATCGTCGAATATTATTCCAGCTGGATTTACACCGTACTTTGATATTGAGTTTAAGTACTGAGTTATTTTTTCGATAGGTTTAAATGGTATTAAGTATCTTAGATTTTTATCTATTGGAAATAGGTTTATCTTGTGGCCGTTTGATTCTGTGGTGTAGTATCCGTAGAGAGCTTCTTTTTTAAATCCGGTTGACAAAAAGTGATAATCATCAACTATTACGTAATGTATTCCGGTTTCTACCAAATCTGGAATAATACTACTGTCCCACACTCTTTCTGTAAGCCAAAGTCCTTTTGGTATTTGTCCGAAATTTTCTTTTATGAAGTTGTTTAATTTTTCTATCTGGTACCTTCTATCATCGGACGGTATAGATGCTAAGAATGGTTCGTAAAAACCACCTGAGAAAAACTCTATCTGTCCGTTGTAAGATAAATCTTGCATCAGTTTAAAAAGGTTTTTGTCGTTATCTTTGATATACTGTAAAAGCCATCCGGAGTAATGGACTGAAAATTTAAAATCCGGATACCTTTTAACCACTTCCAAAAAAGGTTTGTAAGATTTGTTTATAGCATCATCTACCACTTCGTAGAAGTTGTCTACCGGCTGATGACAGTGTATCCCAAAAAGTAGTTTAACCATTTTCCACCTCGTTTATGATTTTTTCAAAAATTTTTATATAATTTTCAAAATTTAAATCCGATATCTTTAGATTTAGAAATTTTAGTGTTTTTGAATAATCAGAGCCTTT
>NZ_DAIDMN010000126.1 GCF_027448985.1 Sulfurihydrogenibium sp. | reverse complement strand
TTACAGGAGTGGAAGGTTATATGGCATCTGCAGCAACCGGAATAATAGCCGGGATCAACGTTGTTGGTTCAAGAAAAGTACTGGACCCGGAAGGAAAGAAGGAAGTTGACGAAAGGACTTTAGCCGGATTATATAGAGTAACAGGATATCCAACGATAGCTGTTTTTAATCCGGATAAAAATTACGAATTGATAGGGGTTATTCCTGGATTTATTCCGAAAGATTACTTTATGAAACTTGCTGACTATTTAGGAACAAAGTGCTATGAAAAGATTGAGTTTCAAAAGTACATTGAAAACGGAGGTAAATGTTGATACCTGATGTATACATAGGAGAAAATTGGTACTCCTTAGATGAGGTTTTTAACTCTTATAAAAATCCGCTTTGTGGTGGAGTTGATATTTTCATCGGTGTAGCAAGGTCTGCTCCGGAAGACGGAGATGTTGAAGAACTTCATTACGAAGCATACACTTCAATGGCAGAGAAAGTTATAAAAGAGATTATCCAAGAAGCAAAAGAAAAATTTAAAATACATCACTGTGTGGTACATCACAGGACAGGTGTTGTACCGATTGGAATTCCTTCCTTTTTGGTTGTGGTGTGGGCAGGTCATAGGCAGGAAGCCTTTGCAGGATGTAGATATGTGGTTGACAACGTAAAAGCAAGAGCTCCTATATGGAAAAAAGAAGTGTTTAAAACGGGACAAAGTCAGTGGAAAGAAAGTTGAAAGTAGCAGTTGTAGGAGCCGGATTAGCCGGTAGCGAAGCAGCTTATAAGATAGCCCAAGCCGGGTACAAAGTTGACCTTTATGAGATGCGTCCAGTTAAATCCACACCTGCCCATACGACCGGATACTTTGCCGAAATTGTATGTAGCAACTCTTTCGGTAGTGAAAGTCTAACATCCGGAGCAGGACTTTTAAAAAAAGAGATGGAAGAACTTGGTTCATTGGTGTTAGAAGTTGCAAAAGAGTTTAAAGTTCCTGCAGGTCAAGCTTTTGCTGTAGATAGAGAAAAATTTTCAAAAAAAATAACCGAGATTTTAGAAAATCATCCAAATATAAATGTAATAAGAGAAGAAGTAAAAAAACTTCCAGATGCAGATATTGTGGTTATCGCTACTGGTCCCCTTACATCTGAAGATTTCTCAAAAGAAATTCAAAAACTGACATCGTCCCAATACTTGTACTTTTACGATGCAATCGCTCCTGTTGTAGATGCTTCTACAGTTGATTACTCTAAAGGATTTTGGGCAGATAGATACGATAAAGGAAGTGGAGATTACTTTAACTGTGTTTTAACTCAAGAAGAGTATGAAATTTTTTACAACGAGCTTATAAAAGGAGAACAAGTTCCATTAAAAGACTTTGAAAAAGCTGTTTACTTTGAAGGATGTCTGCCGATAGAAGAAATGGCAAGAAGAGGAAAAGAAACACTACTTTATGGACCAATGAAACCTGTTGGACTTGTAGACCCTAAAACAGGTAAAAGACCATTTGCAGTTGTCCAACTAAGAAAAGAGAACATAGAAGGAACCTTGCTCTCTTTGGTAGGTTTTCAGACCAAGTTAAAATATCCTGAACAACAAAGGATATTTAGACTTATTCCGGCATTAAAGGAAGCTGAGTTTGTAAAACTTGGCTCCATTCACAGAAATACCTTTATCCAATCTCAAAAACTACTGCTTCCTACCTTAGCTTTGAAAAAAAGGCCAAACATACTTTTCGCTGGACAGATTACAGGAGTGGAAGGTTATATGGCATCTGCAGCAACCGGAATAATAGCCGGGATCAACGTTGTTAGAATGCTACAGGGAAAAGAACCGTTAGCTCCACCAAAAGAAACAATGATAGGTGGTCTTATAAACTATATAACAACTGCAAAAAATGAACTACAACCAATGGGACCAAACTTTGCCTTACTTCCGGAACTTGATATGAAGATAAAATCAAAAGAAGAGAGAAAATTGAAAAAATCACAAATAGCACTTGAAAAAATAAAAGAGTTTAAAGAGAAGTTACAATCGTAATGAAGATACCATTATACCTGAAAATATCCTTAAGATACCTTCTTTCAATAAAATCAAATCTACTATCTTTTATGACCGTAATATCGGTAGTTGGAATAACCCTTGGTGTAGCTGCATTAATCGTTACTCTGTCCGTTATGAGTGGTTTTATGTTTGGTCTAAAATCAAAACTGTTGGAAACAGCCCCCCATATAATGATTTTAAAAGCGGAAGATAAATTTTACATAAACGAAGATATAGTAAACACATTAAAAAGGTTTCCGGAAGTTGTAGATTATGAACCCTTTGTTTACACACAAGGAATTTTATCAAAAGATTCTCAAGTTTTACCAGTATATGTAAGAGGAATAGACCCTGAAAAAGACCTAAAATTCATGAACCTTAAAGATAAACTAATACTTGGAGAGTACAACCTTTCTGAAAACTGTGTTGTTTTAGGAAAAGACCTTGCTGTTATGCTTTCAGCCACCGTTTCAGACCAACTAAATTTGATGTCTCCAATTG
>NZ_DAIDMN010000125.1 GCF_027448985.1 Sulfurihydrogenibium sp. | reverse complement strand
TCCATAATAGTTTTCATACTGATTCTCATTCTTTCAAAAGAAGAAAAAATAAATTTAGCTAATGTTCCAACTTTGCAAGATATCTTAACAGAAAAAGGGGATATCCTATCAGAAAAAGAAGTTGAAACACAACAAAATATCAGTAAAGAGGAGTATGATACTGATTATGTCGATAAGGTTTTTAATGAAATAAATACAATTTTTATTAAGTACATTGGACCTTTCGGTAAATTTATGTTTAACAAGAAAAAAGAAGAGTACTTCAAAACAAACAGTTATAATAAATTTTCAATACTAAAATTTTGTCATGCTTTATCGGAAGAGATTCCGGAATACAAAAAAAGGGAGTTGTTTTTAGAAGAAATCAAAGAAAAATTGTTAAATATTTGATACGGAGGACATCATGGCGGTAAAATACTACGACATACTTGAGGAATTTATAAGAGATAGCGGAGCGGAAGGTGCTGTTTTAGTAAGCGTTGACGGTCTTGCTATCGCATCCGTACTACCTGCTGGAGCTGATGAGGATAGAGTTGCAGCGATGGGAGCGGCAATTCTTTCATTGGGAGAAAGGAAGATTTCTGATTATGGGTTAATTTTTGAAAAATCTGAAAACTGGGAAAATATAGCAAAAAAGGTTTATCTTTTAGACTATGAAAAAAAAGTTCTTCATTTGGTTGATGGAAAAAACAGAGTTTCAGATATAATTTATCATTCGAAATTAAGCGATTTAATAGTAAAAAGAACTTTATACGGTTTTTTAGCATGTGGGATTATTCAAAGAGAAAAGAAAAAAGAAAGAAAACTGGGATTTGATTTAACAAGAAATCTCCTTAACAAAATAATCTCAAAGATTAAAGGGTTGTAAAGATGGCTGAGAAAAAAATAAAAATTGTAGTATCCGGACCATATGCAGCAGGAAAGACACAGTTTATAAACACAATAAGCGAAATAGAAACTGTTAAGACTGAAGCAAAGACAACTAAAGAAGGGGAAAAAGAGAAAAAAGACCATACAACGGTAGCTATGGATTTTGGAAGAATAAAGATAGATGATGAACATACTCTTTATCTGTTTGGAACACCGGGACAAGCAAGGTTTGATTTTATGTGGGACATACTTGGTAAAGGGATGGTTGGACTAGTCGTTTTAGTTGATAGTACCGACCCTGCAACATTTCATGAAGCAAGAAGAATAATTAATTATTTCGAATCAAGATATCCAGCTCCTTTTGTAGTAGGCTGTAATAAACAGGACTTAAAAGGAGCATGGAGTCCAGAAGATATAAGAACAGCTTTAGATTTAGGAGAGGAGATAAAAGTACTGCCGTTGGTTGCAACGGATAAAGAGAATGTAAAAAGAGTTCTCCTTGAGCTTTTAGATGAAATAGGAAAATATATATAAAATCTTTTTTTATACTTGAAGTTAATAACAGAGTCATTTTAAGTTCAATAAATTTTAAATGGTAAAATATCTTATTAAATACCCCCCTTCGGGGGGATAGTTAATTTAAACTGTTAGATAAATTAATTCATCTTTACCTACCTGATGGAAATTAAGGTATTTGTATATTTCATCTTCTTTTCCAGCTAGTTTTTTAGGAACAATATTCATATACTCTTCCACTGTTGGAAGTCTTCCAAGTATTGCACATACAGCTGCCAATTCTGCACTACCAAGGTAAACTTTTGCATCTTTACCCATTCTGTTATCAAAGTTTCTTGTGCTGGTTGAGAAAACTACAGCACCATCTTTAACTCTTGCTTGGTTACCCATACATAAGCTACACCCGGGAACTTCTAATCTTGCTCCTGCTTGTCCGTAAATAGCATAGTAACCTTCTTCTCTGAGTTGTCTTTCATCCATTTTTGTAGGTGGTACTATCCAAAGTCTAACGGGGACTTGTCCTTCTCCTCTTAATATTTCTCCTAAAGCTCTGTAATGTCCTATGTTTGTCATACAGCTTCCTACAAACACTTCGTCTATTTTCTTAGGTCTTCTTTCATCTGCTAATACTTCGGATAATGTTGCAACATCATCAGGGTCGTTGGGACATGCCACTATCGGTTCTTTTATTTCACTTAGGTCTATCTCTATCACAGCTGCGTACTCTGCATTTTCATCTGGTTCAAGTAGGGTAGGGTTGTCAAGCCAAGCTTTCATTTTATCTGCCCTTCTTCTTAAAGTTCTTGCATCTTGATATCCGGCTTCTATCATCGCTTCGATGAGTTTTATGTTTGACTGTATATACTCTATCACAGGTTCTTTATCAAGTCTTACTGTACAAGCTGCTGCACTTCTTTCTGCTGATGCATCTGCAAATTCAAACGCTTGCTCAACTTTTAGGTATGGTAGTCCTTCTATCTCTAGTATTCTTCCTGCAAAGATATTTTTCTTTCCTTTTTTCTGGACTGTTAAGAGTCCTTGTTTTATTGCCTAGTAAGGGATTGCATTTACTAAATCTCTTATTGTGATTCCCGGCTGTATCTCTCCTTTGAACCTTACTAATACTGATTCTGGCATAACCAGAGGCATAGTACCGGTGACCGCTG
>NZ_DAIDMN010000124.1 GCF_027448985.1 Sulfurihydrogenibium sp. | reverse complement strand
GCAAAAGCCATGTTTTACGGTGTAGAATATTTACAAAGTCTTAACTTTTCCTTTCAAGACACTTTTTTTATAGCCGGATTGTTTGGTTTAATTGGAGCGTTGCCGGTTTTTTACATGATTGTAAGCGATTTACTTGAAAAAAAAGTAAATCAATAAGAAAGTTTCATCCGGATATAAAGAATTGAAAATAAGGCTACTATTGTACTTAAAATAAAAGGCATATCACTTGAAAAGTAATCCCACAAGTACCCGCTTATAAAAGAAGATATAAAACTTCCGATACCTATTACAAAGTGATACACTCCAAAAACAAAACCTTTCCTGAATTTTACCTTTTTTCCAATGGTAGCCTATATACCAATTTCTAAAAAAGCTTCTCCAACTGCAAGAAATATCAAACCAACTGGCGGAAAAACAATCAATAACAAATTAGCAACTATAAAAAAGAAAACTGTTAAATAAAGATAAGATTTTAAAATAACCTTATCATAGATTTTTCCGGCAAAATATGTAGAAATCAATAAAATCAAGCCAAATAACAGATATAAAGCCAATGTAAAAGATTCATGTTTGAAAAAGTTGTAAACCTTCAAAATGTAAAAGGAATACCCAAGGTTTACAAATGAAAACATGAAAAAGAATATAAGAATTGAAGGTTCTAAAATTTTCCACGATATTCTTTTTCTCTCCTTTTTTACGTCGGGTTTCAAAAGAACAAAACTAAGTAAGATGATAGCAACGAATACAATGAATCCTAAAAATAAAAAAATGTATTTATATCCAAACTCTTTTAAAATAAATAAAGACATTAAAAATGCTAAAAATATACCTGTAAGTTCGCCGGCATTTTCAAAAATTTTGTTTGCACTAAAAATCTTCCCTATATCTTTTCTGTAAAACCCGGATAAAACTTTATCTTTTCCCGGAACAAACAAACCTTCACCTATACTTTTTGCAAAGGCAGAAACCATAATGTCAGACCATCTTTTTGAAAAGACAACGTAAAGATTAGAAAACAATAATGACCACATAGCTAAAAAAAGAACTCTTTTCCTATCCTTAACATCAGAAAGGTATCCGCCTAAAATTTTAATAATGTTTGAAAAAGCTTCCCCAATTCCATCAATCAATCCAACAACTACCATGGATGCAGCAAAGTAATTTACCAAAACAAAGGGAAGTAAAGTTTCATAAATTTCTGTTGAAACAGTTACTAAAAAAGTTATTAAGTTTATAAAAATTAAAATTTTCTTTGAGTGTTTCAATCTCACCTCTATGTTATAATTTTTTAGGTAAGCAATAATTATAACCGAGGAAACAGATGAATAGAATAGGGTATTGTACCGGAACAACAAGCCCAAACAGAGTTACATTTCAATCTCAGTATCCTGTAAGGTTAGGTCAGTTTGTAAATTTAAAGTATACAGAAAATGGCAAAGATAATATTCTACTTGGCATGGTAATAAACGTTCAAAGAAAAAATACATATATTCCACAAGAACTTCCCAACTTAACACATATAGATAGAATTTTTCAAGAGAGTATAAAAGATACAAAAGTAGTGGGAGAAATTCAGATTTTAGGAGAGATAATAGAAACAGACAACGAAGTGTTTTTACAGATGCAAAGAGTTCCACCTCTTCCGGCAGCGGAAGTTTTAAAACCAAATCCGGAAACATTAAAAAAACTCTTTGGAGCTAAAAGTAAAAACCACGTAAGAATAGGAAGACTTTTAGCCGAAGAAGAAGAAATACCTGTTTATGTTGATGTAAACCAAATTGTCCTAAGACACTTAGCAATACTCGCCATTACAGGAGCCGGAAAATCAAACACAGTTTCGGTTATTCTCGAAAACATTGTAAACCTAAAAGGAACAGTAGTAGTGTTTGACTTTCATGGAGAGTACGTAAAAGCCGAATTTAAAAGAGACGGAAAAAATGTTGTAAACGTTATAAAGCCAGTAGTTGACCCAACCACCTTAGACATAAGAGATTTTGCAAAATTGATTGGAATACAACATAACGCAACAGTCCAATTTAGATACTTTAAAGTTGCACTTGATAATGTACTAAAAGGAATAAAAGAAGAGAAAGGTTTAGAATGGAAAAGATGGGTAGGAACAGACGAATTCTTCTTTAGATTGAAAAATGAGCTTGAAAGCTGGCTTGACGATGAAAATGATAATGTACCGATAAAAGGAAAAATAAGAGAAGATTCTTTGTACGAAGTTATAAATAAGATAGACGACACGTTAGACGAACTTAGCCATATAATAAAGGTGGGAGCGAAAGACCTGATAGAAAACATAGAACCCGGGAAAATAAACGTTTTTGATTTATCAGAAGTTGACGAAGAGGTAGCAGACGCGATAGTATCAAACATACTAAAACACGCTTTAGATGAGAGAAAAAAATCCGTAAGAGGAAAAGACTCAAAACTTGATTACCCACTGTTGGTAGTTGTAGAGGAAGCCCACATATTAGCAGGAGATAAAAGAGATACAGACTCAAAATACTACATAAAACCCCGGATTTTTAAAATCGTAGTATATCTTGTCTGAAAGTGTTTTAAAAACTTCATCAAAAGATTTT
>NZ_DAIDMN010000123.1 GCF_027448985.1 Sulfurihydrogenibium sp. | reverse complement strand
AAAGTTCTATCTACAACTAACTTTGTTGCTTTATCTAACAAGCTTTTTTCTATCTTTACATCTGTAAAGATGTATGCAAGCATTGTTGCCATATTTGGATGTATCATTCCGGCACCTTTTGCTATGCCTTTTACTGTAAAAACTTCCCCATCTATCATTCCGGTTGTTTCGTAATACTTGTAAAAAGCGTCTGTTGTTGAGATAGCACGAGCTGCCAGCTGTAAATCTAAATCTTGGAGATTTTCACAAGCTTGTTTTATACCATTTTCTACTTTATCCATAGGAAGTTGAACACCTATCACACCTGTTGAAAAGACTAAAACATCTGATTTATCCAATCCAAGACAATCGGCTGTAAGTTGAGCCATCTTTTCTGCATTTTCAAAACCTTGTTGTCCAGTTGCAGCGTTGGCATTCCCGCTATTTATCACAAGTGCAGATATTCTGTCTTGTATCTCACATACAAGTCTATCGTATAAAACAGGTGCCGCTGCCAAAGAGTTTTGGGTGAAAACAGCTGAATATACGGAATGTGGAAATTTTAAAACGAGGATATCGTAGTCTCCGGAAGGTTTTATTCCGGCTTTTGAAACACCCATTTTAATATTCATCTAACACTCCTTGATTTTTTAACTTCCAGTTTGTAAGGTTTTCAGACCTTAAAGAAAAGTAAGATGCATCCCATATATCCGGATTATACCTTTCTATCCAATCCGGAATAGCATAATCAGATTCAAACTTTTCAACGGATTTATTTTCGTATTTTAACAAATTTTTTAACTTACTTAAAATTTCTACATTTTTGAAATTACTTTTTATTGAAGTTTTAGACTTTTTCTGACCTGTAAAAAAGTCATAAAATCCATCTTCTTCTACCCATGTGTTTAATGGAATTACTATATCTCCTATCAAAGCAAGACCATCTTCAAAAGGTGTAAATACCACTTTCCTTTTCAACTTTCCAAATATTTCCTTTAACTTCTCTTCTTCAATTAATAAAGACATTTCTTCTCCAAATACTATCAGATTTTCTATCTCTCCGGATTGAACTCTTTCAATAGTTTTCACGAAAGAAGATATATTTTTTATGTTATTAACAACACCAAAAGCATTAGAGTAAGGTGGTACTATAACAATTTTACATTCTTTTTCGTTTTGTATGGTCCTTAAAACTTCTCCTAAGTATTTAGCATCATCTCCTGTAAAGTAAGAAGAGTAAACTATCACACTTCCTTTTTGAGCATACTCTTTTAACTTTTCAACAATCTCTCTTCCTTTTGCTTCAATAAAGTTTGGATAAAGCTTTTTAATCCTTCCTAACTCTTGACCTATATAAACAACTTTCTTTTTCATATAGTAGGTAAAAACCGGATTTGTATTAGTAATATCATCTCCTATAACAATGTACTGATTTGCATTTTTTATATCTTCGTAATCTACAGGAGTGTAATTTCCAAACCCTTCAAGTAATGGTAAAACATCCAATGTAATTATTGAGGTTGTCAAAAGTCCAAAATCGTTTATCTTTTGTAAAACTTCATTCGATAGGTAAGGAGATACCACTACAGCAGTTTTAGATGGATTTTCATTGATTATATCAGCGACGGATTTTAATACATCATCAAAGGATGTATTTTGACCATCTATCTTAGGATATTTTAGTCTATTTGTATTGAAAGCATCGTATCCAAGGTACGGTTTTGAACATATTTCAAGTTCAGCGGTACTTCTTATCCGGTATATTTTTTTGTTATCATGGTCTATTACCACAGGACAACCAAGACTACACAAACTACAGTGTGAATATGTTTCATTTAAAAGCCAAGGTCTTGCATTAAACTTAAAAGGCTTAAAAATAATAGCACCAACAGGACATATATCAACACAAAGACCACACATCTCACAGCTACTTGTATCCATGGGTTTACTTAAAGGAGATATGAGAGTTTCAAAACCTCTTTCAAGCTGAAAAAGAGAATGAGACTTATTTATGTTATCACAAACACTAACACATTTGATACAAAGGACACACCTGTTTGATACATACTCAAGATATTCACTTTCCCAGTCATCTTCCGGTCTAATTTTTTCAAAAGGAGTTATAGGCAAAACGTTGTTTTGAGGTCCCCAGTAAGTTCCCCAGTTTTGTAAATCACACTCACCAGCCTTATCACATATAGGACAGTCCAAAGGATGCCTTGTAAAAAGCATCTGAAGTATAAACTTTCTATCGTTTACAACTTGCTGATTTTCCGTTTCTATCTCCATTCCATCATAGACGTAACTACCACAGGCGATTATACTTCTTTTAGATTTAACATCGTAAACTAAGCACATTCTACATCCGCCAAATATCGGTAGTTTTTCATGGTAACAGAAGGTTGGAATCAACTTGTTGATTTTTTTGGCAGCTTCAAGTACAGTGGTACCTTTTTCAACTTGAACCTCAATACCATCTATTTTAACTGTCAACTTTTCCATAAATTACACCTCAAAATCCAAGTTTGGATAAATTATAACAAAAACTCTAATTTCCAATTTAAATAATTTTAAAACAAACCAAGACAAGTAGCAAAACTTAAAGCTAAAATGAAGAA
>NZ_DAIDMN010000122.1 GCF_027448985.1 Sulfurihydrogenibium sp. | reverse complement strand
CAGGGGCTATGGTTAGCCTAATACCGCCTGCAGACCCTCAGGCTAACCTGAAATGGCGGAATACAAATAGGTCTGCCAAAAGCTATTTTTATTTTGGATAGCTTTTGAAACCAGGCTTTTTTCTTGGGTTGTAAATGGAAAGGAATAATAGAAGCTTACAAAGAGTATTTACCAGTAAACGATAAAACACCTATAATAACCCTTCACGAAGGAAACACACCCCTTATAAAAGCCGATAACCTATCAAAGGAGATAGCTCCGGATAAAAATCTTACAATATACCTTAAATACGAAGGGTTAAATCCTACCGGTTCGTTTAAAGACCGTGGAATGACTATGGCAATATCAAAAGCAAAAGAATCCGGAAAAGAAGCTGTGATATGTGCATCAACAGGAAACACTTCAGCATCTGCTGCAGCTTACGCTGCAAGAGCCGGAATGAGAGCCTACGTTTTACTTCCAAAAGGAGCGGTTGCAATAGGAAAACTCTCTCAAGCTATGGTTTATGGGGCAAAAATAATAGCTGTAATGGGAAATTTTGATGATGCCCTTGAAATAGTAAGAGAGATTGGAGAAAAGTATCCGGTAGAGGTTGTAAACTCTGTTAACCCTTACAGATTGGAAGGTCAAAAGACAGCAGCATTTGAAATATGTGATTTTTTAGAAGAAGCTCCAGACTACCACTTTTTACCAGTTGGAAACGCAGGAAACATAACAGCCTACTGGAAAGGATACAAAGAGTACTACCAACTTGGGAAAATAAAGAAAACTCCAAAAATGGCAGGATGGCAAGCGGAAGGAGCAGCACCTATAGTAAAAGGTTTTCCGATAAAAAACCCTCAAACCATAGCAACAGCTATAAAAATAGGAAACCCTTACAGTTGGCAACCAGCTTTACAAGCTGCTAAAGAAAGTAATGGCTTTATAGATGCTGTATCGGATGAAGAGATACTGTACGCATACAAGTTAGTTGCATCTACAGAAGGAGTTTTTTGTGAGCCAGCTTCTGCAGCTTCCATAGCTGGAGTTATAAAAGCTTATAAAAAAGGTATTTTTAAAGGTGGAGAAACTATCGTATGTACACTAACAGGAAACGGTCTAAAAGACCCAGACACAGTAATAAAAGCCAGTGAAAAACCGGTAGAACTACCACCGGATTTAGATGAGATAGCAAGATTTTTAGAACTCAAATGAAAAATATTCTAATAGTCGGGCTTGGTGCTGTTGGAACAGTTTTTGCAACTTTTTTAAAAGAGTATGGACACAGAGTTTATGCGGTTGTAAAAGATAAATCTAAATATAGTTGCAATAGTCTTAAAGTGGACGGAATATGGGGAGAGCATACAGCTGTTTTAAATGGCATCACAGACAACACCCAAGAAATAAAAAATATAAACTTTGATTTAATCATAGTTGCGGTAAAATCTTTTGACACAGAAAACGCGGTAAAAACAATAAAAGAGTTGGTTAAGGAAAACACTATTGTTATTCTTACTCAAAACGGTTATGGTAATTACGAAACAGCAATAAAATATCTACCAAAAGAAAAAGTTTTACTTGGAAGGGTGATATTTGGAAGTAAGATTAACAAGCCTTGTTATGCAACCATAACAGTAAACGCGGACGATGTAAGAATAGGACATCCGGAAAACCTCACCGAAGAAAAAAAAGTTATAGAAACAGTTTGCACAATAAAACATTCAGGTATTCCAGCTACTTACTCAAAAGATATTTATAAAATACTGTGGGATAAAATACTCTACAACAGTGCATTAAACCCACTTGGAGCCATACTGAAAAAAAGGTACGGAGAGCTTGCAGAAAACCCTTACACAAGAGAGATAATGAACAACATTATCAAAGAAATATTTGATGTTTGTAGATTAAACGACATTCAGTTAAACTTTTCTTCAGCAGATGAGTATATAGAGTTTTTCTACACAAAACTAATTCCACCAACAAAAGACCATTACCCATCAATGTATTACGATTTGTTATCCGGAAAACGAACAGAAACTGACGCCTTAAACGGAGCCATAGTTAAACTTGGTGAAAAAGTAGGATACACCCCAAAAGTGAATAAAACAATAGTAAATATTGTTAAGGCTTTAGAAATCTAAAAAGCCAATGATAAAAATTATAGAAAACATCTCTTAGAGATATAAATTTAGATTATCATTTTAACCAAAAGGTTTAAATATGAGATTTATTGTTTTTTTACTTTATTTTTTTATAGTTTCTTGCACGTCTGGAAATGAAATAAAATGGTACTCTTTTGAAGAAGGCTTAAAAAAAGCGAAAAAAGAAAATAAGCTTATCCTGTTAGACATATCGGCAAAATGGTGTCATTATTGTAATCTTATGGAGACAACCACATACTCTGATAAAGAGATAATAAAAATAGTAAACAACAACTACGTAGCGATAAAAGTTGATGCGGATTTAAGGAAAGATTTGAATAAAAAATACAACCAAGGAGGTTTGCCAACAACTGCTATTTTAACTCCAGATGGAGAGTTAATTTACGGTAATCTTTACTTGCCACCGGAAGATATGAAAAAAATTCTCTTACATTTCCTGAATTTGTCAAAAAATGAAATAGAAAATTTAAAACATC
>NZ_DAIDMN010000121.1 GCF_027448985.1 Sulfurihydrogenibium sp. | reverse complement strand
GCAAGCTCACCTGTTACGGCATTCTTAAATTCCCTAAATTCTGTTTTTAGTTCTGCTAAAAGAAGGTCTTTTAGCTTTTCCGTAATTTTATCGATATCCATCTTTTCCCACCTTTTAGAATCTTACTCAATATTTTAGCATTTTCCAACCATAAATCAATGGTATTGTATGTAACCTAATTTGCCAACAAATTTAATAAAACAACAGATATTTTAAATAGGTGTTAAAATACTTATCACCGGTTCCTTTAAATCCTTTATAGTAATTGATTCCTAAACTTAAATTGTCTTGTCTGAAAATTCCACCACCAATTCCACCACCAAAACCATAACCTATACCGGTTATATCGTTGTAATTTAAATCTACACTCAGGAAAGGTCTCCAAACTCTTACTAAAGAAGTATCATTATCATATCCAAATAAAAATCCTACACCTATTTGATTGTATGAGTTTGGTAAAACTTTTGGATTTTGAAATTGGGATATTTTTTCTATGCTTCCTTTATTGCCCTCTTTTTCAGAATATTTTCCGTGAGATGTATATATTCTAAAGGTGTAATCCGGATAACCAACTCTTAACTTGTAATAAATTTCTTCGTATAGGTTAAAAGAAGTTCCTATTTTCACTTTATCGGATGAGTAAAATTGATTGTATGATGGGTTTATATAGTATGTTAATCTGTTTGTTATGTTATAAGTTAGGTTTATACTGTATCTGTTTTTCATTCCACCGTAAAGTAAGTATAAAGTATCATCAGCTGGAACATTAAACCCAATTCCCAAACCGGAATATAATCTATTCGTCATATACTTTGTGTAGTTTATATCTAAGTAAGGATTTGAGTTTATTGTATTTAAAACACCAACGGATACAGTTAGTTTTCCATCATCTAATACTTTTTCTAAACCTACAGTATAGTTTTGAACATTTTTAACATTTATCAATCCTGAGCCTAAAGTTTTTATATCAGAATTTTTATACTTTACAAAAAGTTTGACACCTTCAGCTACATAAGCTGATAAATAAATGTTTTCCGTGACTTCAGCAACTTTACCTCTTTCGTTGTATGAAGTTTGTATTTCCAGTTTAGGTCTGTTTTCTACTATTAAATCTCTTTGCTGTTTGTACAGTAAATAGTCATCCGGATTTTCTTCTAAACCTTTATAACCATAATACATTGCTTTATTTATCTCACCTGTTCTTCTAAGTGCCTCTACTCTATCTCTTATAGGTAGGATTTTGGAGTATTTTTCTAACAATTCTTGTTGTAGATATCTGTCACCCATCCAAAGTGCAAGGTTTAATCTCATCCAAGGTCTTAGTGTGTATTTATGCCTTTTCATTAAATATTCTAATTTATTTTGGTTTTCTATCGAAAGAAGATATGAATGGTATATATCTTGGTAAACATCCGGACTAAGTTTATTTTTAGCTGTATCTAACAGCTCATTGTATTTTCTTGCAGGTAAAAATTCTACAGCTACTTTCAAGTAGTTTTCTAAATCTAAATCTGTGTATTGACCGGATTTTATTTTTTCATTTAACTGTTTATAAATGCTGTACTTCATATAAGTACCTTCTTCGAATTTTCCGTATAAGTTTAGTAAGTTTAGTAAATCTGCATAAACAATCAAGTCGGAATAATTTTTACTGTTTTTAAGGTCAGAGAGTAAAGTTAAAGCTTTCTTACCATTTTGTAAGAAATAGTATAAAAACCCAAACTCTTTTTTTAGTTGTTTTTCATGTTTTGAGTAGTTGTTTACAATTAATTCAGCTAAGTTTTGGTCTGATGTATCTATCGCTGTGTATATGAGCTCAGCTAACAAATCCGGCTTAAAATTATATTCTAATGTTTTGATAACTAAATCTATTGCTTTTTGTTTTTCCCCGATTTTTATTAAACTGTTTATATATCTGGAAAATATTAAAGTGGATTGAAAGTAATTTATATTTTCGTTTTCTATAAACTCTATTATTTCTTTATACTCTTTCATTCTAAACAAACTTTCAACATAACCTTCTTTTAAAAGTTCTAATTTGTATTTTTTATATCCTTCATACGCGTACTTTTTAGAAAGATTATAATCTCCTTTAAATAAGTAATATGTGTAAAGTCTGATAAAATCTCCCAAATTTGCTGATTCTATGGTATATAATTTTTCCGAAGCTTTAATTGACGTATTAAAATCTTTAAGTGCCCATGCCAAGTTTGATAGGGTATCTAAATACTCTTTTTTAAGCTTCTCATCTTTTTCTTCATCTACTTTATTAAAGTAGGATTTCAAAACTTCTAAGGAATCTTTAAATCTTCTGGCAGAGTATAAAATGTTAGAATAAAGGATAATATCTTTTAAGGAAGGTTGATGATCTTTAACAAGTTTTTCGCCATAAATTAATGCTTTGTTAGTGTCTCCAAGATTATATAAAATAGACGTTAAAATGTATAAAATCTCGTTACTTTTTTCTTTCTTATAAAGGTCCTCTAATATAGAAATTAGCTCTTTTACATCTCCTGTTTGATAATATATGTAGTATACAGTTTGTAAATCTTTATACTTTCCTGATTTAAAATCTTCTTCTATAACTCTAATTTCCAATTTAAATAATTTTAAAACAAACCAAGACAAGTAGCAAAACTTAAAGCTAAAATGAAGAA
>NZ_DAIDMN010000120.1 GCF_027448985.1 Sulfurihydrogenibium sp. | reverse complement strand
AGAGATAATAGGATTTCCTTGTCTTGGTTGGAGAGTTCCAGTTGGCATTGAAGGGTTATCATGGTAGTGTCTCCTTTCTCTACCTTTTCCAGTTTAGATTTTGTACAGTTAGCAATTTTCTATTCTCAACATATAATGATGTATTATTTTGTATAGTTTTTGTCAACTTTTTTCAGCCTCCTACGATTTTGTTATAATATAATAAGGTTTTATAGTAATTATACTATGATAGCAGTCATTAATAAAGATTTTTTGGTCTTAAATTAAGGAGAAGATATGGAGCCATACACAGGGTCGTTAAACTTTTTACATAGTTATTCTGCAATGCAGGGAATAGTTCACTTTATAGGTTGGACTATAGCAATTATCATTTTAGTGTACATTTTTAAGTTTATAAAGAAACATCAACAGGAAGATGAAAGAGCTAAGAGATACAATCAAACAAATATTTTAGATGAGATAAAAAAAGAAAACGAAAATAATAAGGGGGACAATTAATCCCCCTTTATTTAGATTAATCTTCCCAAAGAGATTTAAGACTCTTAGGTAAGTCTCCTTTAACGTCCTGTATTTCACCATCAGACACATGCCTTTTAATAACTCTAAATACAGCTTTTATAACTTCTTTTGCATGTTCTTCATTTCCAAAATCTTTTCCGGCAGACCTTCTATCTTCCTCTATAACTTCTGCAATAAAATCTTCAACAGACTTGATAGTTTTGTCTGGTACAGGAGAAGGTTTCCATCCGTCAACATAAACAGCCTTTATACACATTGGAAGTTGGGAAATGAGGTCAAAAGACTCTTCTGTCGTAAGTCTTCTTCTTAGAACATGTAAAACCGTTCTTAAAACTCTACCTGCTTTTTCTCTGTCTTCCGGATTTCCAAGTTCTTGAGCTAACTCTTTGAGGAAAAGGTTTCCTTTTTCTACGTATTTTTCAAAGTTCATCGCTGACCCTCCTTCTAAGATTTTTAGTTATTATATAAATAAATATAATAGATAATTTTCTTTTAAAAACAATAGTTTACTGTTTTTTCTCTTCTGATTGAATGTATTTTTTTGCATCTATATACATATTTCTAAATCCGGCTGCCAAACCAAAGAAAAAGAAGATTATGGTAAGATAAGGAGAAGTTCCAAAATATTTATCTAAAAAATATCCTATCGCAACTCCTACTATAACTCCGGATACTAAATGAAGCCCTATCGTTAAAAAAGATAAAGTTTTGTTTGCTTGTTCATTCATTTAATTCTAACACATCCATCATATCGTATAATCCGGATGGTTTATCTTTTACCCACTTTGCAGCAGTTATGGCACCTTTTGCAAATATCTCTCTTGAGCTTGCTTTATGGGTAAGCTCTAACCTTTCACCCATAGCTGCGAATATTACAGTATGGTCTCCTACAACATCTCCACCTCTTAAAGCAAAAACACCTATCTCTTTATCACTTCTTTCTCCAGTTATACCTTCTCTACCGTAAACAACTTTTTCTATTCCAGTTTCTTTTTTTAGAATGTCCACTATCTTCATGGCTGTTCCAGAAGGAGCATCTTTTTTAAACCTGTGATGCATCTCTACCACTTCTATATCAAATCCTTTGTCTTTTAATACTTTGGCAGCTATTTCAACGAGTTTAAACAAAAGGTTTACTCCTATACTCATATTAGGAGCTAAAACTATGGGAATTTCTTTAGATAACTCTTTTATTTCTTGTAACTGGTAATCGCTAAATCCAGTTGTTCCCACTACAGCTGCTTTTTTTTCTTTATCTGCTGCAAGCATTCTTAAATGTCCTAAAACCGCTTCTTGATTTGCCGCAAAATCAATTAAAACATCTATCTGGTCTATAACTTTAGCCAAATCCGATGTTATTGGTGCCGGAATATCTTTACCTATTAGTTCTCCAACATAGTTATGTAAATGAGCACAATCTGGACTTTCTATTCCGGATGTTATTGTTATATCCGGGTCTTGTGATGCGAGATTAGCAATGGTTCTGCCCATTCTTCCCATTACACCGGATATTCCCAATCTAAGCATTGGACTCTCCTTGTGAAAATATTACTCTACCAAATTCTTGCAACAACTCGTTTGCTTGATGAGGTGGTACTACAGATGGAGCTAAAGCAACATCTACTCCTGGTTTAAACAATTTTTCTTTTATCAGGTCTTCTATCTGTTGCATATCTTCTGCTGTTACATTTTCATTAAAAATCTCTTGTGGGTCTTTTTCTGTAATAAAAAATCCAGCAAAAACAAAAGCGTAAGCTTTTTTCTCCATAAATTCTCCTTTCAAAAATAAATTCTCCCTCAAGAAAGAGGGAGTTAGAAAACACCTTTAAGGTTTTTCAGATTACTTTTCTTCCTTTGTTCCCATTTTGTACATTATAGAACCCCATAAAAACACAAGCTGTGCTAACATCAAAACCAATAAAACAACTTCAGCTTTTGGTAGTCCACCAAAGGTCATTTCCATAACACACACCTCCATAAATTAATGTTTCAATATAAAATCTGCCAAGGCTTCTTTTTCTTCTTTTGAAAGTTTTTTTGTTACTTCTATTTGAGGTTTCATTATAGCTTCTTTTGAAGGGTCAACTATAGCTTTTCCTTCTCCAGAGAGGAACTTTATTAATCCTTCTTTGTTTCCTTTATAAGCCGCTGCTATTTTGTTTAGTCCTGGTCCTACAGAATCTGCATTTGGTTGATGGCAAGCCGTACAGCCTTTTGATTTGAAAATTCCTTCTCCATCAACTTTTGCAGATGCAACTTCTTTTTTAGGCTCAAGAAACAGCCCAACCTCAACAGGTAAGTAATCAAGAAACAGCTAAACCTCAAGAACAAAAACCTCAGGAAG
>NZ_DAIDMN010000119.1 GCF_027448985.1 Sulfurihydrogenibium sp. | reverse complement strand
GAAATATCTTATAAAAAGAGTATTTTAGTTAAAAATATTGACTTAGAAATAAAACGCTGTTATATTATTTTTAAATCTCAAATAGGAGGTCACAAATGAAAGTCTTAGTAGGTCCAGAAGGTTATATCCCAAAAGCAGCTGCAATGGAAGGTGTAGCTCTACCATCTCAACCGGATAAAGGCTTGCTTTACGGTGAAGAAGTAGATGAAGAAGTTGCAATGAGGGAAGCTGCAAGAGCTTTACTTACAAGGCCTAATCCTACAATATTCCCAGGTCCAAAAATTCTTTGGGGATGGAGCCCATCAGCATTTGAAGAAGCTGATGCAATTTTAGAACTAGCAAAGGAAATACCTAACTGTAGAATCATTCCAATGCCAGACTACAGACCTAAATATCCTAAAATAGACCCTGAAGCAGAGATAAACCCAAACCACCCAAACCTTACCATTTTACATAACAAAATAGAAGCTTGTATCTTTGTAGGTGTACACTGTCACTATGCTAATCTATCACTAAGAATGATTAGAGCAGGAACAAACTGCTTTACGATAGCTATATGTGGAGAACTTGGACACGAAGAGGCTCATGCAACAATAAGAGATGCTCACGGAGAAAAAATCAGAAAATTCAGAGATATCTTAGTAGAAGAAAGAAATAAGTTGGGAATTCAGTGGGAACCTAAATTACCACCACCAAATCCTTCATTGCCAAAAGAAAACTGGGAAACTATATCATTCCACGACTATGGAGAGTACGCATTTTTACTTTTACCTAAAAAAGGTGAAACTGTAACTGATACAGAGTAATTTTTTGACACTTTAAATAAATTTGGAGGTAAAACCATGCCAGAACAAAAAGTTGTAGATACAGATTATCTTTTATTGGAAGCTCCAAGAGAGCGTAAATTTATCACCGGTGCTCAAGCAATGGCGGAAGCTATAAGAAGAGCTAACGTAGATATGGCTATAGCTTATCCTATAACTCCTCAATCAGAAGTTATGCACCTTGTTGGAGACCTTTACGCACAAGGTTACTTGAAAGATTACTATAGAGCGGAAGAAGAGTATGGAGCATTTTCTGCAATAGCAGGTGCAGCAAGAGGTGGTGTGAGAGTATTTACTGCTACTTCTGGACCAGGATTGCTAAGAGGTTTGGAAGCTATAGCATCTTGGCCAGGACATAGAATACCTGCTGTTTTAGGTGTTTTAACAAGGGTAGTTAACGCTCCTTTGTCTATTCAGCCAGATAACGTAGAAATTTCCTACCTATTAAACTGTGGAGCCGTTGTACTACATGCGGAAAACCAACAAGATGTTTTTGACTTTACATTAGCAGCTTTTGCAATAGCTGAGATGGTTGATGTTTATATACCAGTTGCAGTAGCAACAGAAGGTTTCTTCGTTACCCACGCTAAAGGTTACGTTAACATGACTCCAGAAGATATGAAGTTACCACCAAGAAACCCATACAAGGCACCTGTTCCACCAACTGATAACGAAGTACCACCAGCAAGAATTCAAAGAGATGCTCCAGTTCAAAAATCTAACTTTATGAGTTATTTAATACACGCTGTATGGCAACAGGAAATATGGTCCTCAAACGCAAGAGCTATGAAGTACATCTATAAGTACTTAGGTGGTCCTATCGAAGTTGTAAATCCAGACGCGGAAGTGTTTGTCGTAGCATCTGGATGTGCCGCTGCACAAGCTAGAGAAGCTGTTAGATACTCTCAGTTAGAAGGTTTAAACGTAGGATTGGTAAAAGTCAAATCAATTAGACCATTCCCTGAAAAAGAAATAAGAGAAGTTCTAAAAAATGCAAAAGGTATAGTAGTTCCAGAACATAACATAGTAGGATGGTTGGCTCGTGAAGTTAAATCTGTAATACCTAACAACGATAGAGTTGTAGGTGGTCCAAGAGTTTACGGAGGTATGACATTACCTACCGAGCTCATCATGGACGAGATTTACAAAATATTAGGCGTCAAAAAAGAAAGAAAAGTATTAGTTTAATTAATTAATTATAGGAGGTAATAGTTATGGGTTTAGAATACGTTAAAATAACAACAGGTTTTGAAGACTATATGCCCAAAGATTATGTAGAATTGGTAAAATATGGCCAGTTCGGTAAAGAGTACGATATACAAGAACTTGGTACATTCAAAGAGTTATTGGAAGAACATCCTATGTGTGCTGGATGCTTTATGGCATACTTTGTTAGAGTGTTTTATGCATCTCTTCCTAACCCTGAAGATTCTATTGTAATAGGTACTGCCGGATGTGCAAGATTAGCTTTATCTCAAGCGGCGGTTCCATTTATTTACGGAAACTACGGAGATACAAACGCGGTAGCATCTGGATTAAAAAGAGCTTTAAAAATCAGATTCCCAGATAAAGAAAAAGATGTTATCGTAGTTGCTGGTGACGGTGGTCTAATGGATATAGGATTTGGAATGACAATGCACTCATGGTTTAGAGGAGAAAACTTCACAACAATAATGGTAGACAACGAAGTCTATGGAAACACCGGCCAAGAAAGTGGTATGACAAGAAAAGGAATACAGCTCAAAATGGCTCCAAAAGGTAAAAAGTTTGATAAAATAAATGCAGTAGAACTTGCTAAAGCCGCAGGATGTGTATATGTTGCGAGAATATCACCTACAAATCCTAAAAGATTAGCAAAAACAATAAAAAGAGCTATATTAGCTGCAAGACATTTTGGTCCTACTTTCATTCATGCTTATACATCTTGTAACATTGAATACTCAATCCCAACAGAGAAAGTCTTAGAGGATGCAAGAAAAAGGGAAAAAGAGGACTTTTCCTTCTATGAATGGATGAGAGATGATGTAAAAGAATACCTTGAGCAAT
>NZ_DAIDMN010000118.1 GCF_027448985.1 Sulfurihydrogenibium sp. | reverse complement strand
AAAAGAATACCTAAATGTAAACATCTACCCCCCTGACAAAACCATCAAAATCTTTAATAACGATATTCCGGTAGATAGAATTTTTAATTCCTATTTTTAGGTGTTAAGATGAATGTTTTAGCAATTGAAAAAAAACCATCTAAACCCAAAAAATCTTCAACACAAAAGTACAAATTCAAAGTGAAAGATATCCTAAAAATGTACCAGTCTGGCATCTTTAACCCCCAAGAAAAAGTGGAGCTACTAAACGGTGAGGTTTACAGAATGAGTCCTATCGGATTTAGACATGCTTTGATAGTTGATAATCTAACAAATTTGATAGCACAGCTGATTTTTAAAGATGAAAATTTAAGCAAAAATTTTAGAGTAAGAGTTCAAAACCCCATTTTCATAGATGAAAACAACTTACCCCAACCGGATATAGCTGTAGTAAAATCCGACTATCTAAAAGAAAAACAACACCCAAAACCAAACTATGTTGAACTCATCATTGAAGTTTCAGATACAACCATAGAAAAAGACAAAGACCTAAAACTACCCATATACGCAAAAGCTAACATAAAAGAAGTTTGGATAGTAAACCTCAACAACAACCACATTGAAGTCTACACACAACCCCACAAAAAAGAATACCTAAATGTAAACATCTACCCCCCTGACAAAACCATCAAAATCTTTAATAACGATATTCCGGTAGATAAAATTTTTAATATCTAAACATTAAACCTAAAATACATAATATCTCCGTCTTTCACTATGTAGTCTTTTCCTTCTATTCTTACCGCTCCAAGTTCTTTGGCTTTTTGCATTGAACCTATCTTTATAAAGTCTTCGTAGTTAATCACTTCTGCTGCTATAAAGCCTCTTTCTATGTCTGAGTGGATTTCTCCGGCTGCTTGTGGTGCTTTTGTACCTTTTTTTATGGTCCATGCTCTTGCTTCTTTTTCTCCGGCTGTAAAGTAGGTTATCAGGTCCAACAACGTGTATCCGGTTCTTATCATTTTGTTTAATCCGGGTTCTGTAAGTCCAAGTGCGTTTAAAAACTCCTGTCTTTCTTCTTTTGGAAGTTCTATCAGTTCTTGCTCTACTTTACCACATAACACCACCACCGGTGCCCCTTCTTTTTCCGCTTTTTCTTTAAGTTGTTGTAAATATTGGTTGTTTCCTCCATCTGGTAGGTCTTCTTCCGGAATGTTTGCCACATACATCATAGGTTTAACAGTTATTGGGTAAAGTGTTCTGTTTAGCCATTCCAACTCTTCTTTTTCAAATTTATCAAGGTTTGTTCTTAACGGTTTTAGGTCTTCCAGTATGGCTTTTGCCTTTTCCAATACTTCAACTTCAAACTTTGCCTCTTTGTTTCCGGTTTTCGCTGCTTTTGATGATTTTTCTAATCTTTTTTCTACTGATTGAAGGTCTGCTAAAATTAACTCTGTTTCTATTATTTCTGCATCTCTCACCGGATTTACAGAGCCTTCCACATGGATTATATCACTATCATCAAAACATCTAACTACATGAGCTATAGCTGAAACCTGTCTTATGTTTGCTAAAAACTGGTTTCCTAAACCTTCTCCTTTACTGGCTCCTCTTACCAATCCGGCTATATCTACAAACTCTATAGTTGCAGGAACTATACTTTTGCTTTTTTCAAGCTGTGCAATCTTGTAAAGTCTTTCATCTGGAACGTTTACTATTCCAACGTTTGGGTCTATGGTACAAAATGGATAGTTTGCAACAGATGCTTTTGCTGTTTCTGTTAAAGCATTAAAAATTGTTGATTTTCCAACATTAGGAAGCCCTACTATACCAACGTTCATTTTCATTTATTCTCTACCACCTCTTTATTAAATATTTTGTTTAAACGGTTTAATAAATTATTTTCATTTAAAAAAAGTGCAATCTTTCTTTCTTCCGGAATTTCGTAAACCAATTTATAACTTCCATCTTTAAGTATTTTTATAAACACATCAAACTTTTTATTTTCCTTGTATCCGGATATCCATATCTCTCTTGTTTTTTCATGGTAAAATATAGGATATTCTTTACATATCCGGTTAATCAACTCTAAAATCTTTTCCATGATTACCTCTTACATTTTTATATCTTCTATTTTAAATGTATTTTTCAAACTTTTCTACTTCAAAGTTTGTTATATTCCTATTTTCTTTACTAAACTCTATGCCTATTAGGTAAATCTCTTTGTACTTGTCTTGATATTTTTCATAATATTTTTTCTCTTTTATCTGGTGTAATGCTTTTCCTTCTTGGGTTTCTTCTATAACTTTAAACTCTATTATGTAAACCTTTTCTTGTGCTATCACCGTTAGGTCTATCTTTCCTCTGTTTGTGGTATCTTCCGCTATGGTTGTTAAGCCACTTCCGGTAAGTAGTGCGTATATTACAGATGCGTAAAATCCTTCGTACTGGTATATGTCATTTTTCCTATACCAATCTGTTGGTATGCTCGCAAAAAAGCTTTGTAGTATATCTTTTAGTTTCTCTACATTTGATTCTTCTAACACATCGTATATTTTGCTTTCTGTTTTCTCTTTTAAAACCGGATTTTTTGTTATGTAATCTAAAAATGCGTCGTTTAGGCTTACTTTTACTTCCAAGTTTGGATAGGTCAGTATGTACTTTTGTTTTATTCCTTTTCTTAGTTGGCTTTTTATAGTCAGATATCCGGATTGAAACAGTAGATTTTCCGGATAGATATAATCTATATCAAGGTTAGATAGTATCTCTTCTCCTACTTCCAAGTTCTCTAAATCCGGAAGGTAGTACTGGTTTTTTTGAAAGAGTTTTATCAAAAATGTTGGTGTTCCGGTTTCAAACCAGTAGGGTCTAAACATTTTGTTGGCAAATAGTAGTAGTAT
>NZ_DAIDMN010000117.1 GCF_027448985.1 Sulfurihydrogenibium sp. | reverse complement strand
AAAAACAACACTGTGTATAACTCCAATTCTTGCACAAGCAAGCATAGCAATTACAGCTTCTACAGTGTTAGGTAGGTATATGGATACTCTATCTCCCTTTGATAAACCAAGAGATTTCAGACCGTTTGCCAATTTACTTACAGATTCAAGTAGTTCTCCGTAAGTTAGCTTTTTTTCGTTTCCTTCTTCATCTACGGATATGAAAGCTAATTTATTTCTTCTTCCGTTTTCTACATGTCTGTCAAGACAGTTGTATGTGATGTTTGTTTTACCATTTACAAACCACTTTGCGTAAGGAAAGTTCCATTCTAAAACTCTATCCCACTTTTGATACCAAAAAAGCTCAGACGCAACTTCGGACCAAAACTCATCCGGATTTTCTATTGACTTTTGATACATACTTTCATAATCTTGGACTAAACACTCTTTTTTTAGTTCTTCCGATGGATAAAAAACTTCATTAACTTTCAGATGTACTTGCTCTAAATCTCCCATCTTAGCACCCCCTTTTAAATCAAACTATGTTTTAAACTTAACTTTCATTTTTAAATTTTTCAAGCCTATTTTTGTAGGATGCTTCAACAAAACTTACAAAGAGTGGATGTGGACTAAACGGCTTACTTTTGAATTCCGGATGAAACTGACATGCGATAAACCACCTATGATTAGGTATTTCTACTATTTCCGGTAAATTTTTTGCTTTGTACACTCCGGATACAACAAGACCTTTTTCTTCTAAAATAGGAACGTACTTGGGGTTAAATTCGTATCTGTGTCTATGTCTTTCTGATATTTCCGATTGACCATATATCTGGTATGCTTTCGTTCCAGGTTTTAAAGTACATTTGTAAGCTCCAAGTCTCATTGTTCCACCTTTTTTATCTAAATTTTTCTGTTCTGGCATAATATCTATAACAGGATGTGGTGTAAAAGGATTAAACTCCGTTGAGTTTGCTCCTTCAAGTCCTGCTACCGACCTTGCAAACTCTATCACAGCTATCTGCATTCCAAGACATATTCCAAAATAAGGAACATTATTTTCTCTGGCATACTTTGCTGTAAGTATTTTACCTTCTACTCCTCTATCTCCAAATCCACCTGGAACAAGTATTCCATCAAGACCTTTTAAAACTTCCTGGTAATTTTCTTTATTAATTTTTTCCGAATTTATCCAGTGGATATTGACTTTTACTTTATTTGGTATCTGTGCATGGATAAGAGCTTCATTTATGCTTTTATAAGCATCTTTTAGTTCTACATACTTACCAACTATTGCTATATCCACTTCCTTTTCAAGCTTGGATAATGTGTTGACTATCTTTTTCCATTTGATTAAATCCGGTTCTTTGTATTCAAGGTTAAGATGTTTTGCTATGGCTTTGTCTAATCCTTCTTTTTTAAAATACAAAGGTATCTCGTATATTATATCTAAATCCGGAGCTGAAAAAACAGAGTCTTCATCTACATTTGTAAACAGTGATAGTTTTCTTTTAATATCTTTTGGAAGTGGAACCTCTGACCTACCTATCAAAATATCCGGTTGAATACCTATGGCTCTTAACTCTTTTACAGAATGTTGGCTTGGTTTTGTTTTTAACTCTCCAGCCACTTTGATGTAAGGTACATAAGTAAGATGTATGTAAATAACGTCTTGCTTTTTGTTTTCTATTCCCATCTGACGGATTGCTTCTAAAAACGGCTGGCTCTCTATGTCTCCTACTGTACCACCAATTTCTACAAGAGTAATATCGTAGTTTTCTGCTACTTTTTCGATGGATTTTTTTATCTCATTTGTAAAGTGTGGTATTACCTGAACGGTAGCTCCTAAAAATGCTCCTCTTCTTTCCTTTTCAAGAAGGTTGTAGTAAAGTTTTCCGGATGTAGTGTTGTTATGTTTTGTCATTATAGCGTTTGTAAATCTTTCGTAATGTCCAAGGTCAAGGTCCGTTTCTGCCCCATCCTCCGTTACAAAAACTTCACCATGTTGATATGGATTCATAGTTCCAGGGTCTATGTTGAGGTAAGGGTCAAGTTTCATAAGAGTAATTTTGTATCCCATACTTTCCAAAATAGAACCAATAGCTGCCGACGTTACACCTTTTCCAAGAGATGACAAAACTCCACCTGTAATAAAGATGTATTTTCTCAATCTATCACCTCTTTTTTGTTTTTTAATAAAATTTCAAGATTTATAGAGATTGAGTCTAAGATGTCAATATCTTTATTCCACGGTTTTATTACCCAATCTTTTGATTTTTCAGCAATCAAAACTTTTCTATCGTAAGAAGAAAACCATAAAACTTTTTCAACTCCTGCATCTAACAAATCTTGAGTTTTTTCTCTCACATAAAAATCAAAAGATGCGGAGTATCTTTTTAAATCTGCTTTTGTATCTACCTCTATCACAACCTTAGGTGGAATTTTCAGATAAATATTTTTTAAACTTGAAGCTTTTAAATCTTTGTTGAGATAAATAGCAATGTCTAAACATCTTTTACTTTTTCCAAAGGAAAATCCTACTTCATTAAATAAAACAGTGTACTTAGTTTTATCTATCTTCTCAAAAAGGTACTCTACAATGACAGAGATAATCAGAGATTGAATAAAACTACTTCCCATAACTTCCTCAATAGATTTTTCTCCCTTTACAACTTTTTCATAGTCTTTGTAATAGATAGGCTTTCCATCTTTTACTTCGTATATTAAGGTGGTGGGAATCTTTGTTTTCAAAAATGTTTTCATAGCTTTATTTTACCTTTAAACTGTTTCTCTATTTCTCTTCTTGTTTCTCTTTCTTTTATGTCCTCTCTTTTTTCGTATTTTACTTTACCTTTTGCAAGGGCTATTTCCACTTTTGCTTTTCCGTTTTTAAAGTAAACTTGTAAAGGAATTATTGTAAGACCTTTTTCTTTTACTTTTCCCATAAGTCTT
>NZ_DAIDMN010000116.1 GCF_027448985.1 Sulfurihydrogenibium sp. | reverse complement strand
TTGGTAGTGTAGGATTGTTTATCTTTTTTCTTTTTGAATTTAGGTTTTCCAAAGTGTTTAGGGTTTTTAAGCCAGTTTTTGAATGCTTTTTCTAAGTTAAGTTGGACATTGGCTAAAGCTAAGCTATCTATTTCTTTTAGGAATTGATATTCATCTTTGTATTTTGCTGGTGTTATTCTTGGTATTTTTTCTTTGTTTTCTAACGCTTTTAATTTTTCTTCAAGGATAATATTCCAAATGAATCTACAAGAGCCAAATGTTTTTGCGAAAAACTCTTTTTGCTCCTTATTTGGATATATTCTATACCTGTATGCTTTTAGCATTGTTTTTACCTTAGAAATATTATACACTAAAGTAGCAATTCATCTGGAACCTTATAGAAGATTCCAGACTTCTTGCTATAATCTGGTTAAAGTTAACATTTTTAAGCATTTGATTTATATATAGAATCATAACCACATACATAGATACAGCTATAGGCATGATTAACAACATCCATTGAACAAAATCTACTTTAATACCTTCTTCTTTTAAAAATCCTACACCTTACTTAGCTATGTTTCTTCATCTTCTACCCTTATGATGACTGGGTCTTCTACGGTGTAATGGTTTTCTATAATCTCTTTGATGGCGGATTGGATGTTGTTTTCTGATGCTGTATGGGTAAGTATAACAAGAGGAACCACTTTTTCACTCAGAGATTTTTGAAGTTTTAACACTTTTTCTTTTTGGATTACAGCTGCAATACTTATACTGTATTTTGCAAAAACTGAGGCAATTTTTGCAAGGATACCGGTTATATCCGGAACTGTAAATCTTATGTAATACCTTGTATAAAAATCCTTTGCCTTTGTTAGGTTTAGTTCCTTGTGTTTCCAATTCATGGAAGTTATCTCTATCTCGTTTCCTATACCGAGAGATATTGATTTTGCTATACTTACTATATCACTTACCACAGCACTTGCTGTTGGAAGGCTTCCGGCTCCTCTGCCGTAAAACATAGTTTCTCCAACATTATCACCTTCAACCATTACAGCATTAAAGACTCCATCAACCTTTGATAACGGATGGTCAGATGGTAAAAATGTTGGGTGGACTCTTATCTCCACTTCATCGTTGTGGGATTTTGCTATTGCTAAAAGTTTTAATGTATAACCAAGCTCTCTGCCAAGGTCTATATCAAGGATGTCTATCTTTTCTATTCCTTCTACATACACATGGGAAAAATCCAAAAATCCACCGAAAGACAAAGATGAAAGGATTGATATTTTATGGGCTGCGTCTGTACCGTTTATATCAAGGGTTGGGTCAGCTTCAGCATAACCTTTTTCCTGTGCTTCTTTCAATGCTTGATAAAAAGTTTTTCCTTCTTTGTACATAGAGGTTAAAATGTAGTTTGTAGTTCCATTTAGAATGCCGTATATTTTTTTTATCTCGTTTGCTACAAGACCCTCTCTCAATGCTTTTATTATCGGTATTCCTCCGGCTACGGCAGCTTCAAAACCAACTCTGATGTTTTTCTCTTCAGCTTTTAAAAATATATCTTTTCCTTTTTCCGCCAAAAGAGCTTTGTTTGCTGTAACAATGTGTTTGTTTTTGTTTATTGATTCCATAACCAAATAAAAAGGAAAATCTATTCCACCTGTAAGTTCTACAACTATGTGGATATCTTTATCTTCTAAAATCTCTTCTAAATTTTTTGCTTTTCTGTTTTCGTCTATTGGATGAGGGAATACCTTGTTCCAACTTCTTGTAAACACTTTTTTTAGATTTATATTCAATCCGGATTTTTGTTTTAATAACTCTTTTTGTGTGTCCAATATCTTTGCTACACCATTACCAACAACACCATAACCGACAATGGCAACATTTATCTCTTTCAAGACTCAACCTCCAGACTATTTGTTATAATTTTAACACAATTGATTAAATACTTAAAAAAGAATAACTTTATAATGAAAAACAAAAGGAGGTAATCCGATGCAAACCATAAACATCTCAAAACAAGAACTAAAACAGCTGTACACCAAAGACTATCCACTTTGGGTAGATATAAACCTTCAACTGCTGAAAGACAAAGCCTACGAGCTGGTAGATTGGGATAACCTTTTGGAGGAAATTGAAGATATGGGAAGAAGTGATTTAAAAGCCTGTATAAGCTACTTAGCTGTAATACTGGAACACCTTTACAAGTTAGACAACTTCAAAGATTTGGCAGGAGGAGAGTCAGCCGGAAAAAGCTGGGTTAGAAGTATTATGATTGCAAGGTTGGAACTTGAAAAAATGTTTAAATGGTATCCTTCTTTAAAGACAAAATTACCATCAGAGTACGACAAAGCATGGGATGAAGCGGTGGTAAGACTAAAAAAATGGCTTATGAAAAACAACAAAAATCCAAACGATTACAACATTCCAGACCAATGTCCTTACACCTACCAAGAAGCTTTTAACAGACAATTTTAGGAGGTAATCCGATGCAAACTATAAACATATCAAAACAAGAACTAAAAGAGCTGTACACCAAAGACTACCCACTTTGGGTAGATATAAACCTTCAACTGCTGAAAGACAAAGCCTACGAGTTGGTAGATTGGGAAAACCTTTTGGAGGAAATTGAAGATATGGGAGCAAGACATCTTGAAGCCTGTATAAGCTATCTGGCTGTTATACTGGAACACCTTTACAAGTTAGATAACTTCAAAGATTTGGCTGGAGGAGATACAGCTGGAAAAAGCTGGGTTAGAAGCATTATGATTGCAAGACTTGAAATAGAAACAATGTTTGAAAAATACCCAAGTTTGAAGTACAAACTACCTTTTGAACTAAAAAATGCTTGGATTGATGCAAAAAAAGAACTAAAAAAATGGCTTATGAAAAACAACAAAAACCCAAACGATTACAACATTCCAGACCAATGTCCTTACACCTACC
>NZ_DAIDMN010000115.1 GCF_027448985.1 Sulfurihydrogenibium sp. | reverse complement strand
TAGAGGTAAGATGAAAAAAGAACAGTTAGATTTATTGATATACGATGCTGAAACATTTGTATACTTCAATCAAAGAAAAATCGATAAGATAATTAAAGAAAAAGATATCATTTCAACCGAAGAATCTGTTTTTATATTTAAAAACTTCTCCGAAAGTTTATTTAAATTGTCAGACCTTTTTTCCAAAATGATGGAGATTGAAAGTGGTACTACCGTTAAGGATATTTGTGAACTATCTCTCCATACATTAGGATGGATTGTTTTTACTTTACCTTCGTTGGAAATACACACACCTTTATTCCCGGAAAACTTTAAAATAAAAGATGTTGACATTATAGATTTTTTAACACAAAGTATGTTAAATATTGAAAATTTAGCGGATAACATTAAAACCTTAAAAAGCTACTCGTTGGATATATCCGATGATTTGAAAGATGCTGCTATGTTTTTTGGATACTTATCAAGTGTATCCCAAAAAGGAAGCCATTACAACTAACGGCCTCCTCTTACAAGAGATAATCCACCATCTACTATGATTGTTTGACCTTGTATCCATCTTGCATCTGGAGTACATAGAAATCCTACTACTCCAGCTATATCTTCCGGTTGTCCCATTCTACCAAGTGGTGTTAACTTTATGGTTCCTTCTTTAACTTCTTCGTAGTTTGGAAAAAGCTGAATAGCCTCAGTATCAATTGGTCCTCCTGAAACGCAGTTTACATTTATTCCCATAGGACCTACTTCAACAGCCAAATATCTTACCAACGTCTCCAACGCAGCCTTTGCGGAGCCATGTATTGCATAGTTCGGCATGTAATCTCTTGTTCCTGTGGAAGATATAGCTATTATTTTTCCTTCTCTTCCTTCCATAAGCTTAACAGCTCTTTGAGAAGACCATATAAAACCAAAAGTTGTTATGTTGTATATTCTCAATGTTCCTTTTTCTTTGAGTCTTAAAAATGGTGCAAAACCACCTATGACCTCTTTTCCGGATGCAACAGCATTACTTACAAAAATATCCAAATATCCAAACTTTTCTTTTATCTCATCAAATACTCTATCTATATCTTCTTTTACACCAAAATCTCCCTGAATCGCATAACCTTTTCTACCAAGAGATTCTATCTCTTTTACTACTTCTTGAGCTTTTTCTTTGTTTTTGTAGTAGTTTACTATTACATCACAACCCATAGAAGCAAGTTTTAAAGCTATAGCTCTTCCTATTCCTCTACTTGCTCCCGTTATAAAAGCCAACTTCCCCTCTAAAACCATAAAAATCCTCCTTATCTATGAAAAATTTTTAAGTTTTTCTAAAACTTCGTAAGCTTTTTTAGAGTAGATGGATTCCTTAGCCAACTCTACACCTTCTTTTATACTATCAACAATACCTGCCACTTTTAAAGCAAAACCACTATTTAAAGCAACAAAATCTGTTTTTGGACCGTAGTCTTCACCTTTTAAAATTTTAAGTGCTATCTGTGTGTTTTGAGAAACATCTCCACCTTTTAGTTCTTCTATGGATACTCTTTTTAAACCAAAATCTTCCGGTTTTACGGTATATATGTTCAGATTACCATTTTCTACTTGTGCAACCATTGTTTCTGTTGTTAAAGAAACTTCATCTAACCCTTCTAATCCATGTACTACAAACGCTCTTTTTATTCCAAGATTAACCAACACCTTTGCCAAAGGTTCTACAAGATTTTTATCGTAAACACCCATAAGTTGGTAAGGTGCATCAGCCGGATTGGATAAAGGTCCTAAGATGTTGAAAATTGTTCTTACTCCTATCTCTCTTCTTTGTCTTATTACATTTTTCATTGCAGGATGAAAAACAGGTGCGAACAAAAATCCAAGTCCAACCTCTTCTATACATCTTTCAACTTGTTGTGGTGTCATATCTATCTTTATTCCTAAGCTTTCCATAAGGTCTGCACTTCCACATTTTGATGAAACTGACCTGTTTCCGTGTTTTGCCACTTTTGCTCCACTTGAAGCTACCACAAACGCAGATATGGTGGATACATTAAAGGTATCTACTTTATCTCCTCCTGTTCCACAGGTATCAACAAGGTGAGATTTATCTTTAACTTTGACCTTAACAGCCTTTTCTTTCATAACGGATGCTGCAGAGGATATTTCTTCAACCGTTTCTCCTTTCATTTTAAGAGCTATCAACACAGCTCCAAGCTGAGCATCTGTAAGTTTTCCTTCCATTATTTCATCAAATAAAAATAAAACTTCCTCTTTTGTTAAATTTTCTCTATCGGTAAGTTTTTTTATAATCTCTTTTATCATGCTAAAACAACCTATAAGATTTTCTATGGATAGGAGTTATTCCGTGTTTTCTTATCTCTTCGTAATGTTGCTTTGTTGGATATCCTTTATGTTTATCAAAGGAAAAGTTAGGATATTTTTTTGAAAATTCTTCCATTATTCTATCTCTACTGACCTTTGCCAAAACACTTGCTGATGCAACGGTATGAGAAATTTCGTCAGCTTTTGGAATAGAAATACTATCTATTGTAAGGTCCACATTCATATAATCTAAAATTGCAAAATCCGGATTGATGGATAGTTTTTGTATAGCTTGGTAAACACCATCTTTTAAAGCAACATCTATACCCAAATGGTCTATTTTTTCGTTATCAACCATTACAATAGAGTAGTCTAAAGCGTTTTCTACAATATCCTGAAATAGTGCATTTCTTTGTTTTGGTGTTAACTTTTTAGAATCTTTGTAAACAAAAGGTTTTTGATTTGATTTGAAGATTACAGCGGAAATAACAAGAGGACCAGCTATAGGTCCCCTTCCGGATTCATCTATCCCAACGATATATTTATACCCTTGTTTAAAAAGCTCTTTTTCAAGATTATCCATTATTCTCTTTTGAAGCTTGAGACTCTTGAGCTCTTTTCTTGATTTCCCACTCTTTAAGCTCTCTGATTTTTGCAGCTTTACCTTTGAGATTTCTAATATAGTAAAGCTTAGCTCTTCTAACAACACCTCTTTTTACAACTTCTATCTTTTGAATAGAAGGACAAGCGATAGGAAAAA
>NZ_DAIDMN010000114.1 GCF_027448985.1 Sulfurihydrogenibium sp. | reverse complement strand
ACTGTATTTACCTCTTTACGATGAGGGTAATAAAGCATGATTGTTTCAAAGTTTGAGAGGTCTACGGTAGATAGAAATCTGTTGATTACTTTTTCAGAATCTTCTTGCCAATTGGTGTAAATTTCCCTTTTGGCTAAAATATTGTTTCTAATTTCTTCCTTCAAATGTGACCTCCCAAACTTTTGGAAGGTCAGGGCTGATAAAAGGCCCCCACGAAGAGCCGACGGGATGGATAGCTACATTCTTGGGCAAATACCCAATAGGTGGGTGCTCCCACTGTAGTCCCACGGGACCTACAGGATATCGAGCTCCCTTTCTGTAGTCTATAGCCCAGAAAATTCTACACCATCCCTATCGAACCCCGCAGGTAAGCCTTATTAGGATATATATAAAAATTTATCATCAATCTCTCAGCTCCTGACTACTTCCTTAACTCAATATCAGGATATTTTAATTTAAGTTTGTTTAAAATTTCTTCAACTTCTACGTTTACTTCTTCATCAGACAAACTTTTATCCGGATTTAAAAACTCAACCGATACTGCCACACTTTTTTTATCGTCTGAGATAAAGTAAACATCAAAAAGTTTAACATTTTTAATGATTGTTGAAGCTGACTTTAAATCTTTTAACAGAAATCCTACCTTTGTATCTACATCAACCACAAAAGCAAGGTCTCTTTTAACAGGTGGGAATTTAGGAAGCTCATTAAATACAACAGGTTTTTTATTTAGATAATAAGTGTAGAGATAACCTTCTTTTAAACTTTCTTTTTCCAACTGTCTTGGAACATACTTTAACTTTAACTCAAAAACCCATGTATTTTTTGGAATTTCAAGGTTTAATGACAGTTGTGGATGTATCCTTCCTATGTATCCTACTTGATGGTTGTTTACAATAACATTTCCAGACTCATAAGGATGTAGAAATGGAAGAATGTTTTCATCTGATAAATCAAAATCTATTCCTAAAAACAAAAGCAAGTTTTCTACCACTCCTTTTAAATTAAGGAAGTCCCAATCTTTACTGGTGTCAAAGCTTTTATCTTTTGAAGTGTATTTAAAACCTTCAACTAACTTTCCACTAACAAGTCCTGCTACGTTTATTGATTCATGGTCTTTAAAGAAAGCAGAAGATATTTCAAATAAAGCCAAATCTTTTTTACCAAATCTTAAGTTTTCTATCTGGTTTTGTAATAGACTAACAACGAGAGTATCCCTCATAACACTTTGTGTTTTAAGTATGTAGTTTTGTATATGAATTTCAGGAACAGGTAAGGATAAAGCGTTATACATCTGTGGTGATGTAAAAGTGTAGTTTAGACATTCTGTAAATCCACTATCTAAAAAGAATTGACGAATTTTTGTATCAAACTCGTATTCGGTTGGCTTTTTAAAGGATAAAGTAGAGATTTTTGGATAATCCGGATTAAAACTATCATAACCTTTTATTCTTGCTACTTCTTCTACTAAATCTATCTCCCTTTCTAAATCGTAAGCCCTAAATGATGGAATGATAACATTTAAATGGTCTTCTTGATTTTCTGCTGGAATTTCAAGACTATTTAGAATATTTTCCACTTCTTTAGTTTCTACCGTTTCTCCAAGGATTTTTTCTATAAATTCAGGTCTTAAAACAACCGTTTTAGGTTGATACTTTCTAATGTATAAATCGTTTACAGCTGTTATATTACCGTTAGCATAAGAGATGATCAACGATGATGCTTTGTCCGAAGCTAAAGAACAGTTTTCTACATCTACTCCTCTTTCAAATCTGTAAGATGAATCTGTAAGTATCCCAAGTCTTTTAGCTGTTTTTCTTACAGATGAAGGGTCAAAAACGGCAGACTCTAAAAGAATGTTTTTGGTAGATTCATCTATTTTACTGTTTTCTCCACCGATTACTCCTGCTATAGCAACAGCTTTTTTGCCATCTGCTATTACGATATCTTCCGATGTCAGGGTTCTTTCTATCCCATCTAAGGTGATTATTTTCTCTCCTTCGTAAGCATTTCTGACAGTAATGTCACCTTCCAACTTATCCAAGTCAAAAGCATGAAGTGGTTGACCTTCTTGAATTAGAATGTAGTTTGTTATGTCTACAACGTTGTTTATTACAGATAACCCGGATTTTATAAGTTTTAATCTGATTGATAAAGGAGATTTTCCTACTTTAACGTCTTTTATAACTGTTGCTTTGTACCTTAAAACTTTATCTGTCTGGATGTTAACATTAACTGTTTGGGTAGGAATGGAAACATCCGGGTTGTAATCTTTCTTTTTCAGTTTAAAAGCTGCTGCAATCTCTCTTGCAACACCTCTTACACTTAGAACGTCTCCTCTGTTTGGTGTAATTTCAATTTCAAATATATCATCTTTACCTAAACCTAAAACATCGTTTGCATCTTTTCCAACAGGTGTATCCGGGTCTAAGATAAATAAGCCTTCTGATTTTTCTTCTACTTCAAGTTCCTCTAAGGAAAGTAACATTCCTTCCGACAAAAAAGAACCAAAAGTTGTAGGTTTAATCTCTTTTCCTAAGATGTTGGCACCGATTTTTGCAAGGATTACAACATCACCTACTTTTACGTTATCTGCTCCGGTTATAACTTGGTAGGTTTTATAACTATCGTTTACCTTACAAACAAAGAGTTTTTCTCTTTCCGGATGTCTTTCTACACTTTCAACCTTAACTGTTACTATGTTAGGAATGTATTTGCCAAATTTTGATACTGTAGTTTCTACACCTACAAGATTTAGCTTTTCTGCAACTTCTTCTGCTGGAATATCTATATCTACAAACTCTTTTATCCATGAGTAAGGTATCTTCATCCTATCCCCTTAAACTGACTATTGAATCTCAAATCGTTACCAAAAAGAAGTCTAATATCCGGTATCTGGTACTTTAACATGGTTATCCTTTCTATACCAAGACCAAAAGCAAATCCTGTGTATTTTTTTGTATCTACTCCACAAGCATCAAACACGTTAGGGTCAACCATTCCACAACCTAATATCTCAAGCCAACCTGTGTTTTTACAAACTTTCCAACTTATCCAAGTCAAAAGCATGAAGTGGTTGACCTTCTTGAATTAGAATGTAGTTTGTTATGT
>NZ_DAIDMN010000113.1 GCF_027448985.1 Sulfurihydrogenibium sp. | reverse complement strand
TTTGCCATTTTTGGCATCATATCTGGAGTAGCTATTACTACATCAAAATCTATCCAGTTCTCATTAGCAATTTTGTTTATTAAATCTTCACCACCAACATAATCAGCTCCTGCTTCTTGAGCTTCTTTTAGTTTTTCTCCTTGAGCTATAACTAAAACTTTTAATTCTCTACCTAACCCATGAGGTAAAACTACCGAACCTCTAACCATTTGATCTGCATACTTCGGATCAACACCTAATCTTACGATGAACTCAACAGTTTCATCGAATTTTCTTTGAAGAACCTTTGAGACTTCTTTTAATTTTGCAATAGCTTCATCTAAGGTATACGCTTTTTCTTTATCAATAAGTTTTAAAGCTTCCAAATATTTTTTTCCTCTTTTTGCCATGACTATTACCCCTTGTATCCTTCAATTTCTATTCCCATACTACGAGCTGTTCCTGCAATGGTTCTCATCGCCATTTCTATATCTTCTGTGTTAAGGTCTTTTAGTTTCATCTCTGCTATTTCTCTTAACTGAGCCACTGTAATTTTACCTACTTTGTTTCTCTTTGGATCGCCAGAACCAGTTTTAATTCCAGCTGCTTCTTTTAAAAGGTACGATGCTGGTGGAGTTTTGAGAATAAATGTGAAAGACCTATCTGAGTAGATTGTAATTACTACAGGGATAATTGTCCCTGGTTTCATGTTCGCTGTTGCAGCGTTGAAACTTTTTACAAACTCCATAATGTTTACACCATGTTGACCTAAAGCAGGTCCAACAGGTGGCGATGGTGCTGCTTGCTGAGCCGGGATCATCAGCTCAACTGTTGCTGTGATTTTTTTTGCCATTTTTAACTACACCTCCTTGAATTCTTGCCTGTCATAAAGTGTACCAGATTGAACCGACAGGCTATATTTTCTCCACTTGGGAGAATTCAAGTTCAACCGGTGTTGCTCTACCAAAAATTGTTATTAAAGCTATTAGTTTTTCTTTATCAGGAAATACTTCGTCTACAACTCCAGTAAAGTTCATAAAAGGACCTTCTATTACTCTAATAGTATCGCCTTTTGCAAACAATAATTTTCTTACCTTAGGTGCTCCTTTTTGAATTTGGGAGATTACTTTGTTAACATCTTTTTCATCAAGAGGTACTGGTACACCACCAGCACTAACAAATCCTATCAAATAAGGTGTTTTCTTTACCAAATCTATCAAATCATCTGTTAACTTTGCTTTTATAAGAATATAACCTGGAAATATTTTATTTTCTAAAACAATTCTAGCTTCAGTTTTATTCTCTTTACAAGTAATTTTTTGTCCTGGTTTAAAAATAGGACTGTGAGCTACACAATCTTCATCACCTTCCACACTTTCTAAAACCCTAACTGTTCCATCTTCTATCAAAAATTTTGTAGTACCTTTTTTCCCTTCAACTGGAATCTCTCTATTTTGACCTTTTAAAGATAATCTATATTTTTCCTTTCCTTGAGACTTAATTACAACCTTTTCTTCAGCTGGAACGATTATTTCTTCCACTAAATTTTCTAAACCGTTAAGTTGAAGGTTCTTTATAAAGTTTTCTCTTGCTTTTATCTCTAAATTTGATTGTGTATACAAAGCATACCATTTTTTTTCATCTGTACCAGTTTCTTGAGTTTCTATATCGTTTTTTTGTGTCAAGTTTTCTTCAGACATCCACACTCTACCTCTCTAATATAAAGGTGATAACTTTTGCAAAAATTAAATCTAAACTCCATAAATAAACAGCTACTATTAAAGTAAAAACTATCACTGCAGCTGTCGCTGTCTTTACAAGGTTTGAAGAAGGCCATGTTACTTTTTTCAATTCCTCGTAAACTTCTTTTAAAAAGTTTATGTACTTTTTCATCTTTTCTCCAAGGCGGGGCAGGAAGGACTCGAACCCTCAACCTGCGGATTTGGAGTCCGCTGCTCTGCCAATTGAGCTACTACCCCGCAGATGTGCATCTTACTTTATTTCTCTATGTAAGGTATGTTTTTTACAAAATTTACAATACTTTTTTAGTTCCAATCTATCTGGATGTTTTCTTTTATTTTTAGTAGTTGTATAATTTTTTCTTTTGCATTCAGTACAAGCAAGGGTTATTATTTCTCTCATCTTACATCCTCACGTTAATCTAAAATTTTAGTAACTACACCAGCACCTACAGTTCTACCACCTTCTCTAATAGCAAATCTCATCTGCTCTTCCATAGCAACAGGTACCATCAACTCTACTTCTAACTCAACATTATCTCCAGGCATTACCATCTCTTGACCTTCAGGTAATCCTACAACAGTTCCTGTTATATCAGCGGTTCTTATATAAAACTGAGGTCTGTATCCTAAGAAAAATGGAGTATGTCTTCCACCTTCCTCTTTACTTAACACGTACACCTGAGCTTTAAATCTTTTATGAGGTGTGATAGTACCAGGTTTTGCTAACACCTGACCTCTTTCAACCTCATCTTTAGTGATACCTCTTAAAAGAACACCAACGTTATCACCAGCTATAGCTTCATCAAGCTGCTTTCTAAACATCTCAATACCAGTAACAACAGTTTTCTTTTTCTCTTCAGACAATCCTACAATTTCAACCTCATCACCAACTTTTAAAGTACCCCTTTCAACTCTACCAGTAACAACAGTACCTCTACCAGTGATAGTAAATACGTCTTCAACTGCCATCAAGAAAGGTTTATCAGTTTCTCTAGGAGGAGTAGGAATGTATTCATCCATAGCCTTTAAAAGCTCTTCAACGGAAGCGAACCATTTAGGGTCATCATTTAAAGCACCAAGAGCAGAACCTCTAATAACAGGAACTTCATCACCAGGGAAATCGTATTTAGAAAGAAGCTCTCTTACTTCCATTTCAACTAGGTCAATCAACTCTTCATCATCAACCATATCACACTTATTTAAGAATACAACGATGTAAGGAACGTTAACCTGACGAGCCAAGAGGACGTGTTCACGAGTTTGAGGCATAGGACCATCAGCAGCTGAGACAACTAAGATAGCACCATCCATCTGAGCTGCACCAGTAATCATGTTTTTAATGTAGTCAGCGTGACCAGGGCAGTCAACGTGAGCGTAGTGTCTTTTTTCAATTCCTCGTAAACTTCTTTTAAAAAGTTTATGTACTTTTTCATCTTTTCTCCAAGGCGGGGCAGGAAG
>NZ_DAIDMN010000112.1 GCF_027448985.1 Sulfurihydrogenibium sp. | reverse complement strand
GGCTACAACTGGCTTGGAGAACCAGTCTATAACCCATTTGATATACTACTACTATTTGCCAACAAAATGTTTAGACCCTACTGGTTTGAAACCGGAACACCAACATTTTTGATAAAACTACTTATAAACAAAAAAGAATACCTACCACAATTAGAAAATCTATCTGCAAGCGAAGAGATAATATCAAACCTTGACATAGACTTTATAAAGCCAGAAAACGTACTGTTCCAATCCGGATACCTAACTATAAAAAACACAAAAAAGATAGGAGCAAGGACCATATACATACTAACCTATCCAAACCTAGAAGTAAAAATGAGCCTAAACAGTACACTTTTGGAATACCTATTTTACGATTTAGAGCCCTCAGAGTACACGATAAAAATAGCAGAAGCGTTAGAGAACGCAGAATTAGACCAAGTAAAACAAAACCTATACAGCTTTTTTGCAAGTATACCAACAGATTGGTACCGGAAAAACGACATATACCAGTACGAAGGTTTTTACGCATCTGTAATATACGCACTACTTACCGGAAGTGGCTTAACAACCATCACAGAAGATGCTACAAACAGAGGGAAGATAGACCTGACGGTGATATCACAGGACAAAGTTTACATAATAGAGTTTAAAGTAATAGAAGAAAGCCAAGAAGGAAAAGCATTAGACCAGATAAAAGAGAAAAAGTACTACGAGAAGTATCAAGACAGGTATAAGGATATATACCTAATTGGCATCGAGTTTAGCAAAGAGAAAAGGAATATAACAAACTTTGAGGTTGAGAAGGTAAAAAAGGAGGAGGTATGAAAGCTGTTATACTTGCAGGTGGAAGTGGAACAAGGCTTTATCCTATGTCAAGAAAAAATTTTCCGAAACAGTTTTTAACCTTTGGTGATAACCAAAGCCTACTTCAAAAAACTGTAAAAAGAATCTCAAAAGCTATTGATAAAAATAACGATTTAATAATAATATCAAATCAGGAATATCAATTTCATGTTAAAAATCAACTTAAAGATTTAATAGATGGTAATCTTAACTTAATTTTAGAACCAAAAGGAAAAAACACCGCTCCAGCTATCGCTTTAGCTGTTAAATATGCTGTAGAAAAATTAGGCTGTTTAGAAGACGAAATTTTATTTATATCTCCTTCTGACCACATAATATATCCGGAGGATAAATTTGTAGAGTACTTAAAAAAGGTGGAAGATTATGCAAAAGAAGGATATATAGTTACATTTGGAATAAATCCATCAAAACCAGAAACCGGATACGGTTATATAGAAGCAGACTATCCAATAAAAGAAGCTTACAAAGTAAAGCAATTTCACGAAAAACCGGATTTGGCTACAGCACAAAAATATCTTTTATCCGGAAATTATTTCTGGAACAGTGGTATGTTTGCATTCAGTATAAAAACAATTCTTGAAGAATTTAAAAATCATGCTCCAGAAATATACAACCTTATTGATAACAAAACTTATGAAGAAGTTTTAGACTCCTTTAACCAAATGCCAGATATATCTATCGACTATGCCATCATGGAAAAAACGGATAAAGCTATTGTTTTACCATTAAACATATCTTGGTCTGATGTTGGTTCTTGGGACAGTGTTTACGAAGTTTTAGACAAAGACGAAAACAACAACGTTAAAATAGGAGACGTAGTAGATTTGGATACTAAAAACTCTCTTATCATCTCTAATAATAGATTGGTATCTACCGTAGGTATAGAAGATTTGATTTTGATAGAGACTTCAGATGTTGTTGTGGTTGCAAAAAAAGGAGAAGGACAGAAAATTAAGGATTTAGTTAACATGCTCAAAAATCATCCAAAATATAAACAAACTACACAATTTCATACAACAGTTTACAGACCTTGGGGAAGCTACACAGAGTTAGAAAAAGGAGAAAGATACAGAATAAAAAGAATAACGGTTTTACCTGGACATGCTCTTAGCCTGCAACTGCACCATCATCGAAGCGAACACTGGATTGTAGTAAAAGGAACGGCAAAAGTTGTATTAGAAGATATAAATGGAAATGAAAAAAAAGAGTATTACATCCACGAAAATGAAAGCATATACGTACCAAAGACAACAAAACACAGATTAATAAATCCTGGAAAAATACCACTTGAAATAATAGAGGTTCAAGTAGGAGAGTATGTAGAAGAAGATGATATAATAAGATTTGAGGATATATACGGTAGAGGATAAAATGAAAAAACTGCCAATAGGAATACAAACATTTAGCAAAATAATACAAGAAAATCATTACTATATAGATAAAACACCATTTATCAAAAAGTTAGAATCAGGAGGATACTACTTTTTAAGCAGACCAAGAAGGTTTGGAAAATCTCTATTCTTAGATACTCTAAAAGAAGCATTCAGTGGAAACAGAGAACTGTTTAAAGGTTTGTATTTGTATGATAACTGGGATTGGGATAAAAAATATCCGGTTATAAAAGTAAGCTTTGGAATGGGAGTCCATAGAACACCACAAGAGTTGAATCTAAAAATCATAGAAGCTTTGGCTCAGATAGAAAGAAATTACGATATAAAACTAACAAACCAAACACCCAGTGGAAAATTTTACGAGGCTATAGAAAAACTATCGGAAAAATACAACCAAAAAGTAGTGGTATTGATAGACGAGTACGACAAACCAATATTAGACAGGATAGAAGAACCGGATATAGCAAAAGAAAACAGAGAAGTACTAAAAGACTTCTACTCTGTGTTGAAAGATGCAGACCCATACCTACATCTTGTATTCATAACCGGTGTATCAAGATTTTCAAAAGTATCAATATTCAGTGGACTAAACCAGCTAAACGACATAACCTTAGACAAAGAGTTTGCAACCATATGTGGATACACCCAAACAGAATTAGAAACAGTCTTTGAAGATAGGATAAAAGACTTTGATAAAGAAGAAGTAAAAAAGTGGTACAACGGCTACAACTGGCTTGGAGAATCAGTTTATAACCCATTTGACATACTTCTACTGTTTGACAAAAAAGAGTTTAGACCATACTGGTTTGAAACCGGAACACCTACATTTTTGATAAAAATGTTTCAAAAAAACCAGTACTACCTTCCAGATTTAGAGAACTTGGAAGTAGGAGAAGAGATACTATCTAACCTTGATATTGATTACATCTATCCGGAAAACTTACTCTTCCAATCCGGATATCTGACTATAAAAGACCATTACAGAATATCAAACAAAAACTACTACCTACTGACATATCCAAACCTTGAAGTAAAAACAAGTTT
>NZ_DAIDMN010000111.1 GCF_027448985.1 Sulfurihydrogenibium sp. | reverse complement strand
AAGTGTCTTTTGGAATTCCATTTGTTTGATAATACTTAAGTATTTCAAATACTTTTTCTTTTGCTTTTTCTACTTTACAGAGCTTGATGATGCTGTTATATTTATTGTATCTGCACCTAATATCTTTCCTGCAAGTTCAAAAGATGTTCTTGTCCTTGTTGAGTTTTCAAAAAAAACCAGTAATGCACTGTAACCTTTTAAATCGTTAAATTTTTTTTCTCCCCTGTTGAATCTTTCTTTATACTCCCTTGCTTTTTCAAATATTTTTTGAATATCTTCTTTTGTTAGTTGGTTGATAGAGTAAAGGTCTTTCATTGTTTAACCTCTTTTTTGTTTCTTGTTATTAAAGCATAAAAAAGGTAAACTAACAATCCAACAAATACAACCGTAAGACCAAATATAAGGTAGTAATGTTTTAAATCACCAAAAAGTGTAATTGCTATATGTCCTAAGAAATAACCAAGACTTAAGAATATTGTAGCCCAGATTATCAAAGATAAAATGTTAAAAAATAGAAATTTGTACAGATTAAATCCAGTTGCTCCCATAAGCATCATTGGAACGACTCTCATTCCATAAATGAACCTTATTATGAAAAGTGAGAAAATGCCGTATTTTTCAACAAGTTTTTTGGCTTTTTTATATCTTCTTTTTGTGTACTTATTCCCAAGTAATATATGTCTTCCTTTCCATCGTCCAAGGAAAAAGTATATAAGCTCGTGTGTTAATGCTCCTAAAATGGAAAATATAAACGTAGGTAAAGGTTGTAAAAATTCGTGTCTAATAAAGAATCCAGCTACAAGTAAAAAAAGTTCTCCTTCAATAAAGGTACCTATAAAAACAGCAAAATATCCGTAAGAATTTAGAAAGCTTTCCATGTTTTCAATCATCTATTTCTCCATAAAGTGTCCCTGGGCGGACTTGAACCGCCGACCTCCGGATTAGGAATCCAGTGCTCTGTCCTACTGAGCTACAGGGACACTGTTTTTTTCCGGAAGCAATCTTACTTCTGTATAGTTATTATCTTTTAATGTTCTTAGATAGTTTTCTACATCTTCTTTTTTTACTTTTTTGATTCTTTCTACAAACTGTAAGTCGTATTTTATATCACCGGTAACTGTTACAGCGTATCCGGCAGACTCAGCATCGTTATCAACCTCTTCTCTTGCAAATACTTCTCTATTTATGATTCTTCTTTTTGCATTTTCTAAAGTGTCTTTTGGAATTCCATTTGTTTGATAATACTTAAGTATTTCAAATACTTTTTCTTTTGCTTTTTCTACTTTATCAGGGTCTGTAACAAAGTATATCAAAAATTGACTTGTTCCAATATGAGACATATACCCACCATAAATAGATTGGACAAAACCTTTTTCCTTTAACTCTTGATACATTATAGAGCTTTTACCATTTAAAAGTATTTCTTCTAAAACGTTTAAGGCTGGAGTACTCTTATCTCTTATTGATGGAGCTTGCCATCCTATGGCTACATACGCTCTAGTTATCTGAGATTTGTATATATCTTCTCTTCTTACATCCGTTTGTGGGTCTTCAAGTTCTATTTTAGGTGGTTTATAGTACTTTCCTTTTACAGAACCAAAAGTTTTTTCTATCTCGTTTAAAACTTCTTTTGTGTTTATATTTCCTACTACGACTACAGTAGTATTTGAAGGTGTGTAATGAGAGTAAAAGTAGTTTCTTACAAGTTCAGGAGTGTAATTTTCTATCGTTTCTCTGTACCCTATAACCGGATGCTTATAGTTTGTCTTTTTATAAGCAAGTTTATAGTATGTATCCCATAAATAACTCTTAGGATTATCAAGATGACGGTTAAGTTCTTCTAAAACAATAGGTTTTTCTTTTGCTACCATTTCATCGGACAAAGAAGGCTGAGTTGTCATGTAGTAAAGATATGTCAAGGCATCCTTCCAAAACAGACTTCCTATTTCAATGTGATAGTAAGTAAAATCAAAACTTGTAGCTGCGTTTATACTTCCACCCTTTTTTTCTACTTCAAACTCTATTTCTCCAGGTTTTGTGTATTTTGTACCGTTGAAAAGCATATGCTCCAAAAAGTGGGAAAGGCCTCTTTCTTTGTCATTTTCATAAACTGAACCTACTCCAAACCAAACCTGAACTGCAACCGCTTGCGTATCTTTTCTTTCTTTAACAATCACAGACACGCCATTTTTCAACTTTTTAATTGTTATATTCTCTTTACTTTCTGCCTTTGCTACCGCCAAAACCATAATAAAACTCCATATTAAAATTATTTTTTTATACATCTTGAACCTGTCTTATGTCATCTAATTTCCAGTTTAATGCTTTACCAACAAAAGCCCAGTACTCTTTGAATACTACCGGATTATGCTTATCACCATCTACAACATTACCTTGACTATCTAATGTGTAATCCTTCCCTTCTGCTTCTATTTCAACTATTACGACTTTGTTATCTCCTTCTTCTTCAACATGAACTATGTTTGCATCTAATATTTTCAAATCTTCAATAACATTTTTCAGTCCTTTTGACTTCAAATCTTGAAGTTGAGAATTTAGATATAAATACATTCTATCTGTCATGAAATTTTTAACAGGTGATAAATCTCCATTACTCCATGCTCTTTGGATATCAATAAATGCGTTTTTCGCTAAATTTAAGATAAGTTCTTCATTTATATAAGGCTCTGTAGATACTGCATTTGCAGAGTATTTGTTTACCGGATTTGATATTTGAGGTGTTGAAGTAGCGTATGCTGGTTCTTCTTTCTTTTTGGATATCATTCTGAATATAAAGTAAGCTACTCCTAAAATTAAAAGTATCTCCAACAATCCGGGCATACCTATATTAAATCCATGTCCCAGTAAAAGTGAAAGTAAAGCTCCAAAAATCATTCCACCTATAAGCCATTTAAAAATCGGATTTGAGAAAAATGATGGTTTAGTCTGAGGTTGATAACTTGGTTGGTTTTGAACTTGTTTTTGTCCATAAGGTGAAGGTTGAGAAGGGCTTTTATTTACTCTGTTAAAATCTTGCATCTTATAAGACCTAAATCCGGATGAAGAACCTTTTCCGGCTCTTGCAAAAGAATCCTCTACCAGCAAAAACAAAAATGTAAACATTAAAGTTATCGTTAAAAACCTTTTCATTGGTACACCTCTTAATAAAATTTAATGATATTATATAGACAACTTGAATTTATATCAACTGTATAGGTTCATATAGACAATGAGCATCTACCTTGATAAAATAATCAAACAAAATAGGAGGTAGATAAAATGAAA
>NZ_DAIDMN010000110.1 GCF_027448985.1 Sulfurihydrogenibium sp. | reverse complement strand
TACTAAAATTTTCCAAAAAAGTAACTTTAGTATATAATTTAAATAGTTAACTTTACAATGTTTTTTTGGGGATTTGGAATGATTAATGTACAGGTACAATCATTAATAAACGATAAAGGACCTGTTATTGATAGCGACTGTACTCTGTCTGATGCAATAAATAAAATGGTTGAGTACAATGAAGGATTTATAATAATCCTTGCTAAGAATAACCCAGTGGGAATACTTACAGAAAGAGATGTTGTTCGGCTAACTATGCAAAAAGTAAATTTTCAAGATAAAGTTCTTGGATTTGCATCACGAAATTTAATAACTGTAAGAAAGGATAGAGATTTATATTTTGCGATTAATTTGATGATAGAAAATAATATAAGAAGATTGGTTGTAGTAGGCGAAAAAGGAGAATTTATAGGTAGTATCACGATGAAAAAAATTTTAACTAAAATAGAGGAGGATTTGTTAAAAAAAGATTTATCCTTGAAGGACGTAAATGCATCAAAAGAAATCATATCGGTAGAAAGACAAACAAAAACCGATGATGTTTTAAAATTGTTCGTTTTAAAAAACATTGGTTCTGTTGTTATAACGGATAATCAAAAACCTATAGGAATATTTACAGAAAGGGATGTTTTGAACAAAATAGGTATTTTAAATTTAGAAGCTCCTATAGAAAATTATATGGTTTCTCCAGTTTTTACTGTAGATATAGAAACGTCAGTGTATAAAGCATTGAAAATTATGAATGAAAAAAATATAAGTAGATTACTGATAGTTTCAGATAGCAAATATGTAGGCTTTATAACTCAAAGAGATATTTTAAGGATAGTTGGAGGAGATTTAAAATCATTTTTAGAAAAAAAGTTAAAACACGCAAAAGATGTGTTAGACCTTCTACCAGAGTTAGTTATAGAGTTAATAGACTTCTCAGAAGAGCAGGTTGTTTTATGGATGAATAAAAAAGCAAAAGAAAAGATTGGGGATTTTGTTGGAAGTAATATAACAACTATCATTCCTGAAAGAGATTGGGGATACATTTATTCCCAACTTTTGAGGCATAAAAAAATAGAGAGATACAGAATTACAAACAAATCTTCTATTTACGAAATCTCAGGTTCATACCTATTTTCTGATGCGAAAGATTATAAGGGAAGAGTAAAGTTAATGTTAAGGGATATTTCCGAAGAATATGAGAAGGAAAAATTGGTACAAAAAGAGCTACAAACGTATAAATCTATAATCAACTCTATAGATGACATGATAATCATATATCAAGCAGATAATGGAAAAATAAAACTGTTTAACAATTCAGTTAATAAAAAATTGGGATATACTGATGAAGAGTTGATAAACATGACTATATACGATATAGTTGAAGAGGATGAAGAATTTATCAAACAAAATATAGAAAAAATTGTTAGAAAAGGTTTGACAATAACTGGCAGGCGTACATATAAAGAAGTTCATGGAGAAAGAATTCCGGTAGAGGTCAGTGCATCAAGTGTTTTATTTAACGGTGTTCCACACATATCTATAGTTGCAAGAGATATTAGTCAGCGAGTTAAACTTGAAAAAGAAATAGAAGAGAAGAATTTTAAAATTCAAGTACTACATAATTTTATTCTTAATTTAAATAGAGCTACTTCTGTAAATGAAGCTTATCATTTACTCGCAAAAGTTTTAATCGAAAATATAAAGATAGATAAATTGTTAATATATAAAATAAATCCTTCACTAAATAAAGTATCTGATATACTAACCTTCGGATTTGATATAGAACATGAAGAATACTGTATAAACGGGGATATTAATGAATGTAAAGTAATACTTACTGGTAATACTATACTAAAAAATAGTGAGTTTGATTATGTTTGTCAAAGGATGAACATTTCGCACAAATCTTTTTTGTGTAGCAAAATTTTATCTTCGGGAAAGGTTATCGGTATTTTGAATATGGTTAGTAATGAGAGAAACTTTTTTACACCAGACAAAGTGGATACTATAGAAGATTTAGTTAACGCATTTTCTCCGTTTGTATCCAATTTAAATTTGATAGAGATTAATAAAGAGCTTGCGTTAAAAGATAGTTTAACGAATTTATACAACAGACGATTTATTACAGAGTTTTTTATGAAAGAACTGGAAAAAGCTAAGAGGTTTAATTACGATGTAGGCTTGTTAATCATAGATGTTGATAACTTTAAAAAGTTAAATGATACTTATGGTCATCAAACTGGAGATATCGTTTTAAAAAAAATAAGTAATGTATTTTCAAACACTGTTAGAGATATGGATGTAGTTGGTAGATGGGGAGGGGAAGAATTCATCGTTATTCTGCCAAAGTCAGACAAAGAAAACACATTCAAAGTTGCAGAGAGAATAATAAAAAATATCAGTTCAGAAATTATATCTATAGAAGGTGGGAAATTATTGTACACTACCGTGAGTATCGGAATGGCTGTTTTTCCGGAAGATGGAGAAAATTTAGATGATTTAATAAAGGTTGCTGATTCTAAGCTGTATGAAGCCAAAAAAAGTGGTAAAAATAAAGTAGTAGGATGAAAGAAGAAAATTTAGGAATTTCCGAAACTTTTATTGCAAGGCAAAGTATTGTCGATGAGTTTATGGATATTTTTGGATATGAATTTTTCTTTAGAGAAGGATTATATCCGTACGCCCGGATAAAAGAACCAAATGAAGCTACTGTTAAACTTATTGAAATTATGTTAAAGTTGTAGGTACAACGATAATGATGGATGATATGTGTATTAATCCAGCCGGATTACCACCTTCTAAAATATCTCCCACAGCAAATAATACTAACGCTGCAATTATCCCGCCAATAGTGGTTATATCCACGCTTTTCTCTCCGTTTTTTTATTTTATTATATCAGATTTTAACAATATTATAGCAGGAAGTCTCCATCTTCTATAAGGTTCCAGATGAATTGCTACTTTATTATTGGACATTTTAGTGTATAATATTTCTAAGGTGAAAACAATGCTAAAAGCATACAGATATAGAATATATCCAAATAAGGAGCAAAAAGAGTTTTTCTCAAAAACATTCGGCTCTTGTAGGTTCATTTGGAATATTATCCTTGAAGAAAAATTAAAAGCTTTGGAAAACACAGAAAAAATACCAAGAATAACTCCTGCAAAATACAAAGAAGAACATCAATTCTTAAAAGAAATAGACAGTTTAGCTTTAGCCAATGTCCAACTTAACTTGGAAAAAGCATTAAAAAACTGGCTTAAAAACCCTAAACACTTTGGAAAACCTAAATTCAAAAAGAAAAAAGATAAACAATCCTACACTAC
>NZ_DAIDMN010000109.1 GCF_027448985.1 Sulfurihydrogenibium sp. | reverse complement strand
TTTTTGAAAAAGAAAAACTGTTAAAAGAAGGTTTAAATAACAAGTATACAAAGATTCCTCCACAAGTAGTTATAGAATGATTTTAGGTAGGGCAGACGATGTACTTAGTGTTGCAGGACACAGGATTGGTAATGCGGAAGTAGAGTCAGCGATAATAGAACATCCGGCTGTAGCAGAAGCAGCAGTAATAGGAAAACCAAACGATATAAAAGGAGAGTCTATAAAAGCCTTTGTAGTTTTAAAACAAGGAATTACACCATCACCAGAGTTAATAGAAGAGATAAAAGAAACAGTGAAAGAGGTGTTAGGAGCTATTGCTGTTCCGGATGAGATAGAGTTTGTAGATAAACTACCAAAAACAAGAAGTGGAAAGATAATGAGAAGAGTACTAAGAGCAAAAGAACTTGGTCAAGAACTTGGAGATATATCTACTTTGGAAGATTGAAGGAGGGAATAAGTGGAAGTAAGAGAAGAACTTACACCCAAACAAATTGTAGAAGAGCTAAATAAGTATATAGTAGGACAGTATGAAGCAAAAAAAGCTGTTGCAATAGCATTGAGAAATAGGTGGAGAAGACAGAACCTTCCTGAAGACCTAAGAGATGAAGTAATACCTAAAAATATTCTTATGATAGGTCCAACAGGGGTAGGAAAAACAGAAATAGCAAGGAGATTGGCATCATTAGTAAAAGCACCATTCATAAAAGTAGAAGCTACAAAATTTACAGAAGTTGGATACGTAGGGAGAGATGTAGAATCAATTATAAGAGAACTTACAGATGTGGCTTTTAAGATGGTAAAAGCAGAAAAGATGGAAGAAGTCCGAGAAAAAGCAAGAAAAATTGCAGAAGAAAAAATATTAGATTACCTTGTACCCAAAAAACCAAGAAGATACGGTACATTGATTGAAGAGGAAGAACAGCACTCTCCAGCTAGAGAAAAATTCAGACAGATGCTTCAACAAGGACTGTTAGATGATAAAGTTGTAGAAATAGACATAACTGAGAAAACAGCAGCTGTAATAGGTGGTGTTGTTGTACCAGGACTTGAAGACATAGAAAGCCAATTAAAGGAGATATTCTCATCTTTAGGTCCATCTAAAACAAAAAAAAGAAAGTTAACAGTAAAAGAAGCCCTCAAAGTGATAGAAAACGAAGAAGCTGAAAAACTCATAGATATGGACGAAGTTCAAACTCTAGCCGTAAAAAGAGTGGAAAACTTTGGAATAGTTTTTATTGATGAAATAGATAAAGTAGCATCAAAGTCAAGCAGTAAATCCGGACCGGATGTCTCAAGAGAAGGAGTCCAGAGAGACCTTTTACCAATAGTAGAAGGAACAGTTGTATCTACAAAATATGGACCAGTAAAAACGGACCACATACTATTCATAGCAGCAGGAGCATTCCATCTATCAAAACCTTCTGACCTTATACCAGAGCTTCAAGGAAGATTTCCAATAAGAGTAGAACTAAAACCTTTAGCAAAAGAAGATTTTGTAAAGATACTAACAGAGCCAAAAAATGCCCTTATAAAACAGTATAAAGCCCTTATGGCTACAGAGGGAGTAGACCTTGAGTTTACTCACGATGCTATAGAAGAAATAGCAAAAATAGCCGAAGAAGTAAACGAAAAAACAGAGAATATTGGAGCAAGAAGACTTCACACAATATTAGAAAAAATAATGGAAGATTACTCTTTCAACGCTCCGGATTTAAAAGGACAAAAAGTTGTTATAGATTCTAAAGTTGTAAGAGAAAAGTTAGGAGATATAATATCAAGTGAAGATTTGAGTAGATACATTCTTTAGAGGAGTGATTCCAATGGTAGTTACAGAAAAAGAAAGAAAAAGCTCTAAGAAGAAAGTTATTCCTAAGATACTAATATACGAAATGAGATACGGAAAACCTATATACTATAAAGATTATGAAAAGGTACTCAACGGAGAGTTAAATCCGGAGGCTGTTATGGCAAGTACTATTTTACAGTCTTGGATAGTTGCCTCAATAGTAGAATTTTTGATAAAAAATCTTCCAAAAAAGTATAAGATAGTAACAAATGAAATAGGATTTCAATTTGCACCAAGAAGTTGGAGAAATTTGGACATAGCCATTTTTGAAAAAGAAAAACTGTTAAAAGAAGGTTTAAATAACAAGTATACAAAGATTCCTCCACAAGTAGTTATAGAAGTTGATACAAAAGCAGATTTAAAAAAATACAATGGAGAAATTCTTTCTTATATAAAAGAAAAGACACAGGATTTGTTAAACGCTGGTGTTAAAAGAGTTGTATGGTACACAACAGATGATAAAAAAGTTTTAGTTGCCGAAAAAGATAAAAGATGGTTCATTACAAACTGGAACGATGAAATAGAATTAATAGATGATATAAAATTAAACCTTGAAGAGTTAATAAAAGAAGAAATCAGATAAGGAGAAAGAAGATGGAAAAGTTAGAAGAACTTCCAATAACATTTGAAGAGTTGTTAAAAGATGTAGAAATAAAGATGGCAGCATCTGCTTACGTTTTAATTGAAGCCAATCCTTCAGAAATTCCATCAATCTTAAAGGCTTTGGCATCTGTTCCTAATGTAAAATCTGCAGATGTTGTTACCGGAATATACGACATTATCGTTTACTTAGTTGGTGAAGACCAAAACGAAATAGGAAGAGTTGTTATAAAAGATATAAACTCCATTCCTGGAGTAAAAAAAGCTACAACCTGCATGGTTGTTAAATTATAAATACTTTTTTAAAAATCTTCCTGTATAAGATTTTTCATTGTTAGCTACCATTTCCGGAGTACCTTGGGCTACTATTTCTCCACCTTTTTCTCCACCTTCTGGTCCAAGGTCTATTATCCAATCTGCACATTTTATTACATCAAGGTTATGTTCTATCACTACAACGGTGTTTCCCTTTTCTACAAGTTTATTTAATACTTGAATGAGTTTTGCAACATCGTGAGAGTGAAGTCCTGTTGTAGGTTCATCTAAAAGGTACAACGTTCTTCCGGTATCTCTTTTTGAAAGTTCTTTTGATAGTTTTATTCTTTGGGCTTCTCCACCGCTTAAAGTGGTAGCCGGTTGTCCAAGCTTTATGTAATCTAATCCAACATCATGAAGAACTTTTAACTTGTTTCTTATCGTTGGGATGTTTTCAAAAAACTCTAACGCTTCTGCTACTGTCATATCTAAAACATCTGCGATATTTTTCCCTTTGTAGAGGATTGATAAAGTTTCTTTGTTGTACCTTTTTCCTCCACAGACTTCACATTGAACGTATATATCCGGTAAAAAGTGCATCTCTATCTTTACCACACCTTCTCCTTGACAAGCTTCACATCTTCCTCCTTTTACGTTAAAAGA
>NZ_DAIDMN010000108.1 GCF_027448985.1 Sulfurihydrogenibium sp. | reverse complement strand
GTAGATAAACAACCAAAAGTATTGACTTTAAAAGAAATTTTAGAAGAATTTATAAAACATAGACTTGAAGTTATCACAAGAAGAACGCTGTTTGAACTTGAGAAGGCAGAAAACAGACTCCACATAGTAGAGGGACTTATCGTAGCTTTAGAAAATGCAGATAAAGTAATTGATATAGTACGTTCGTCAAAAGATACAGCTCAAGCAAGAGAACTTTTAACAACAAGATACAACCTTACAGATACACAAGCTAACGCAATTCTTGATATGAGACTTGCAAGATTTACAGCTTTAGAAACCGGAAAACTGAAAGAAGAAAAAAATCAACTACAATCAAATATAGAAAGATACAAAACAATTCTTTCAAGTGAAGAAGAAAAGATTAAAGTATTTATACAAGAAATGGATGAAATGATTTCAAAGTACGCAGATGAAAGAAAAACCACAATATCCACAGAAAAAGAGTTAACATTTAAAGAGTACTTCATGTTTGCTATTATGTCATCCGGAAAAGTCTATAACCATAAAGTTGATGAAAATACCGATAAAAATGAAATATTACAAAAGATTATAAATGAGATATCCTTGAATGTTGTAGAAAACGAAAAAATCATCTCTATTCAAGAGGTGGAAAGCTCCAAACCAGTAGCAGTCTTTACAAAAGATGGTAAAGCAGATTGGAGTTTAGTCATAGACCTTCCAAAAGGAGAAGGAAAGTTAAAAGTTGACTCAGAAATTGTAGGAAGTATATATCAAGGAGAAGGAGAAGAAAATAGAGTCTTTTTAATAACCAAACAAGGAATAATAAAAAGAATGTTTGACGAAGATATATTTTATAAATCCCATAACCATACAGTAATGCCACTAAATGAAGGCGATGAACTTAAAGTTGCAATAGCAGACCAAAACCCTTCCTATATAGGTATATACACGAAAAACGCAGATTTATTAATATTTGAAAGAAACGAAGTAAGAGTAACCGGAGATAAGGCAAAGGGAGTTGAAGGAATAGACTTAGATGAAAATGATGAAGTATCCGGAGCATTTCTTATAGACGGTCATAACTACATACTGGTTACAACATCAAAAGGTTATATGAAACTCGTTGAAAAAACGGAGTTTCCTATAAAAAAAAGAGGACAAAAAGGACTAATGGCTATCAAACTAAACAAAGACGACTATGTGGTATCGATGATTCCAGTTGATATAGGAGAGGAAGTTTTAGTACAAACAAAACATGGTAAACTGTTGAAAGTAAAAGTAGATACAAATGCTATACCTATATCAAAAAGAACATCTACAGGAGAGAATAAATTTGGATTTGAAGCAGATAGCATTGTAAAAGTAATAAAACTTCCAAAATTCGAGAGTATGGAAAATGTTAGTTAGAATTCTTTACGTATTAGGAATTGTTATAGGATTGTACGCGATATTCAACAACTTACCTTTCATTTTTAAAGTAGACTTTTCTGACCCTACTCTTGCAATAGGAAAAATTTTAGTTTCATTATTCCCGGTTATAGCCGGAGCCGTAATTGTTTATGTATCTTCTTATAACCTTTATGTGAGTTTTAAAAAGAAAAATTAAGTAGGAGGTTAGAAAATGGAAAGATACGATGTGGTAATAATAGGTGGTGGACCTGCCGGATTGTCATGTGCATTAACGTTAGCGTCAGCAAAAGGACATTTTGAGTGGGGAGAAAACAGAAAATACTTAGTAATTGACAACGACTCTTCTGACCTTTTAAAAGCACAGCTTTACAACGTTCCTGGATTGCCACAAGGTATTTTAGGGAAAGAGGCTCTGGAAAATCTAAGAAAACAAGCTCAAAGTTATGGTAATGTTGACATTGTAAAAGGAAGAGTAATAAAAGTAGAAGGAGAGTATAAAAACTTTAAAGTAATTACAGAAGATGGTAAAGAGTACACATCAGACATAGTTGTTTTTGCAACCGGATTCCATGAGTTTAACATTGAATGTGAAGGTGTTGAAGTAATAGAAAACAAAAAGTCTCCAAGACCAGGAAAAGTTCAGCTAAAGATAGATGAAGACAACAAAATAAAAGAAGGTTTATACGCAGCTGGATTAATTGCTGGTGTTAGTACTATGTACGCCTGTGCTGCTGGAAGTGGTGTTCAGGTAGCTTGTAATATTCAAGCACTTTGGGCAGGTAAAAATGTTGTTGTTCATGACGTTCCAAAGCCTAATCAGTAAGGTAAAAAGGGAGGTAATCCCTCCCGTTTTAATAGTTGACTTTTATCGCTAAAACTCCATTTTGTGTTGCTACTTCCTCAATATTGTTGAACCCTTCAACATAAACAACCGTTGGAATAACTTCCTGCTTTAAAACCTTAAATAGGACATTTGCTCTATCTAATGCTCTTTTTATATCATCTTCATAAAGAGAGTAAGATATCTCTACAGCCAAATAAACAGGTTTCTTACTTTCTCTCAACTCACCACTTACAACCAAATCCAAATCAAATAAAGAGTCTCTCTCTTGTGGTGTTATAACACCTTTTTCTTCTGCTTCATCTATTAAATCAACCAGTTTACTTAAATCTAACAATTTGGATTTTTTCAACAACTTTCCAAAATACGCTGGATATTTGTCTTTAATCTTTCTCTCTAAATCGCTTCCTTTCAATTTTCCTATTTCACCTTTCATATATTTTACATCCTGCTTTAAAACTGCTACGTCTTGCTTTAAAACTTCCACATCCTGCTTTAAAATTGCCACGTCTTGCTTTAAAACGGCTACATCTTGCTTTAAAACCTCTACATCTGACTCTATTTTATCTACCTTTTTCTCTAATCTTTCTAATCTATCTAAAACTTCCTTCATCTTTTGAGGAAGTTCTAACAGCTCTGTTGTTAGTATAATCTTTCTCAACTCTTCAAGCCAGTCCGGATGTTGTAGTAAAGCTCTTACAATATCTGCAAAACTTTTAATTTCATATTTTTCCATCTCTTTTTCTATTTTTTCATCAATCACCGAATTCATCTTTAATACCTCAACTGACTAACTAAATTTATTTTAGGTAGTTTGCTCTTTTTAACAACAGTGTTGTTATGGTTCTTACAGGAATTCCAGTTGCACCTTTTGGATGGTAGTACCATCCGGATGTGTGGTGAGAAGGTCCTGCTATATCTATATGAACCCAAGGTATTTTAGGATCTACAAATTTTTCCAAGAATAACCCTGCTGTGATAGCTCCTCCGTACCTTGTTGTACCAACGTTGTAAACGTCTGCGTGAGGAGCTTTTATCTGTTCTCTGAGTTTATCGTTAAAGGGAAGTTGCCACATCCACTCTCCGGTTTTTTCTGAAACCTTTAATACTTCGTTTATAAATTTTTGGTTGTTCCCCA
>NZ_DAIDMN010000107.1 GCF_027448985.1 Sulfurihydrogenibium sp. | reverse complement strand
ACATAGCGTATCCGGGTTCGTTGGTTCTCATGAAAATCTCACTAAAATTTAAGGTAGGGTACATATAACCTTTTGCAAAAAGAACCTACGAAAGATTTAAAAATCTTTATCAAGAAAATGCAATATCAAAACAACAACTTGAAGAGATAGAAACAAAAATGATAGCAGCAAAGTCTATGGTTGAACAAGTAGACGCTAAACTTGCCCAACTAAAAGCAAAAGAATCTCAAGTAAAAGCAAAAATCAACCAAGTGAACATCATGGAAGGTTATGCGGTCATAAAAGCACCATTTGATGGATACGTAATAAAGAAGATGAACGATGAAGGAGATATGGCAGCTCCCGGAATGCCTATATTCATAATAGGAGAGAAAAAACTTCAATTCGTAGCGAACCTTGATGAATCTCTTTTAGACAAGGTAAAAGTAGGAGACCAGTTAGAAATTGAGCTTGGGGATAAAAAGATAACTGGAAAGGTTATAGAGAAAAATTCTAACATTGACCCAATGAACAGAACATTCAAGATTAAATTAGATATTCCATACTCAGAAACAATAACCTCTGGAATGTATGGAAAAGTATTGGTTCCAATAGCTACAACTAAAAAAATAGTTATACCAAAAACCGCAGTGTTTAAATGGGGTCAGTTAACAGCTGTATATACGGTTGATAAAGATAATACGATTCATCTAACATACGTTAAACTTGGAGAAGATTATGGAGATATGGTAGAAGTTTTATCCGGATTAAAACCAGGAGATAGAATAATCTCTTCCCAAACGGAAAAAGCCTGTGATGGATGTAGGTTAGGAGGTTAAGAATGGAAAACCTCGGATTAGCCGGAAGGATAGCAAAATATTTTTTAAACTCTAAACTTACACCTCTTTTGGTTCTCGCATCTTTACTGCTTGGATTCTTTGCAGTATTTACAACTTCAAGGGACGAAGAGCCACAAATAGTAGTCCCTATGATAGATATAATGATTCCTTATCCGGGAGCAAAATCTCAAGAAGTAAACAACTTAGCAGTAAAACCTCTTGAAAAGTTAATGTGGGAAATTCCGGATGTTGAATATGTATACTCCTATGCAGGAGATGGATTTGGTATAGTAACAGTTAGATTTAAAGTAGGAGCCAATCCGGAAGATTCATTGGTAAAGCTGTACAGTAAAGTTATGTCCAACTACTATAAAATGCCAAAAGGGGCTATGGACCCCATTATAAAACCAAAATCTATCGATGACGTCCCTATACTATCCATTACACTTCATAGTGACAAGTATTCATCATACGACTTAAGAAGAATCGCAGAAGTTGTTGAAGATGAAATAAAACAACTTCACAATGTATCAGAAACAACTATTATTGGTTCAAAACCAAAAGAAATAGATGTACTGTTTGACCCAGCGAAACTCAACGCTTACAACATAATGTTACCTCAAGTAGTTCAAGCTTTAGATAATGCGAATTTCTCACTTCCAGCAGGAGAGTTTGACAAAGATAATTACAGGTATAAAGTAAGAGCAGGGCAATTTTTAAAAACAAAACAAGATGTTGAAAATGTTGTAGTTACAGTTTATAACAACGCACCAATCAGAATAAAAGATATTGCAAAAGTTGAAGAAGGTGAAGGAGAGATTGAAAACTACGTCCAATTTGGTTACGGACAGGCTTCCGGAGAAAACAAAAATAAACCTGTAGAAAACGCAGTCACAATTGCAGTTGCTAAAAAAACAGGAAGTAACGCTGTTGTTGTTGCAGAAAATATAATAGAAAAACTAAATGAAATGAAAGGTAAAATAATACCTTCTGATGTTAACTTTACAATCACAAGAAACTATGGTGAAACAGCATCTGAAAAAGCAAACGAACTTATAGAACACCTTTTAATAGCAACATTTTCTATTGTACTACTCATAGCTGTAACACTTGGATTTAGAGAATCATTAATAGTAGCTGTCACTATTCCAGTTACATTAGCAATTGCTCTATTTTTAAGTGAGATGTACGGATACTCACTAAACAGAGTTACACTTTTTGCGTTAATATTCTCAATAGGTATATTGGTTGACAACTCCATAGTTGTTCTTGAAAACATACACAGATGGTTTTCTATGAAAAAAGTATCTCAAGAAGAAGCAGCGGTAATTGCAACTGATGAAGTAGGAAACCCAACAATACTTGCTACCTTTGCTGTTATAGTTGCACTTCTTCCAATGGCATTTGTTACAGGTCTTATGGGTCCTTACATGAGACCTATTCCAATAAACTCTTCTGTTGCAATGTTCTTCTCTATGCTTCTTGCATTCATACTTACACCTTACCTTGCTATAAGATGGTTAAAACACGATGAACATCACGAATCTCCAGAAACTTTGGCTAAGGAAGATGAATCAAAAGCCGGATTTTTAGTCAAATTCTTCAACAAAGTATATATGCCACTTTTTGAAAGTAGAGCAAAAAGATGGATGTTTTTAGGATTTGCAGGTATGTTATTGGTAGTATCAGCAATGTTGTTGGTAAGTCGTGCAGTTCTTGTAAAGATGCTTCCTTACGATAACAAAAGTGAATTACAAGTTGTTTTAGATATGCCAGAAGGTACACCTTTACAAGAAACTTACAGAGTAGCAAAACAGATAGCAGAATACATAAAAAACGTTAATGAAGTGAAAAACTATGTCATATACGTAGGACAACCTGCACCGTTTGACTTTAATGGACTTGTAAGACACTACTACCTAAGGGAAGCTCCTAACTTAGCTCAAATTCATATTAATTTGATAGGTAAACACGATAGAAAACAACAATCTCATGAAATAGCAGAAAGAATAAGAGACGATGTTGAAAGAATTGCAAAAGCAAATGGAGCAAAATACGTTGCAGTAGTAGAATCACCACCAGGACCACCTGTGTTATCTCCTATAGTAGCAGAAGTTTACGGACCTGACTACAAAGGACAACTTCAAGTTGCAAACGAGATAAAGAAAATTTTTGAAAATACAAAAGGCATAATAGACGTAGGCATTTATACAAACTACTTACAGAGAGAATATCAAATAGATATAGATAAGGAAAAGGTAAAAAGATACGGATTATCAGAAGATGTTATCGTAAAAACACTAAGAATAGCTTTAGCAGGTCATAAAGTTGGTTTAGTTCACTCCTCAGACGACTTAAACCAAGTCCATATAGTAGTAAGATTAGACGAAAAATACAGACAAAGTATTGATGACATTTTATCTATGAAAATACCATCTCCTATGGGTGGAATACCTTTAGGTTCTTTAGTAACGGTTAGACCATCTAGTACAGAAAGTGATATTTACAGAAAAAATCTTCAACCGGTTGTATACGTGATAGCTAACGTTAACGATACTCTTGGTAGCCCAGTTT
>NZ_DAIDMN010000106.1 GCF_027448985.1 Sulfurihydrogenibium sp. | reverse complement strand
CAACCATTTATAAAAGTCTTTTCTAAAGACTTCTTTTAAGTCTTCCTTTTCTTTAATCATAAAAATCAGCTCCTTATCTTAGAGGATATATCTTTAACAATATCTACCAAGTACTTTACTTTTTCAACATCCATATCCGGCATAAGTCCGTGTCCAAGGTTGAATATATGTCCAGAGTCTTTTCCCCAAGAATTTAAAATATGTTCCACTTCTTTTTTTATAGCTTCTTTTTCCGCATACAGAACCACAGGGTCCAAATTACCTTGGACTGCTGCTTTTGGATAAAGTTTTGATTTTGCATCTTTTATATCTATCATCCAATCTACACTGTAAACATCAGCTTCAGATTCTGATATAAAATCGATAAATCCACACACTCCTTTTGTGAAATGGATAACAGGCTGATAATCTCTTTTTAGATTTTTAATTATTTTTATAATGGGTGGTAATGCAAACTCTTTATAATCTTTTGGTGAAAGATGTCCTGCCCAGCTATCGAATATCTGAACTGCATCAGCTCCGGATTGTATCTGAAAATTTAGATATTCTATAAGCATATCAGATATCTTATCAAGAAGTTCTTTGAAAGTATCCGGATGATTATACATAAATGTTTTTGTTTTTTTAAACTCTCTACTTCCTTTCCCTTCTATCATGTAAGCTGCCAATGTAAAAGGTGCTCCTGCAAAGCCGATTACCGGAATTTCACGACTTAAAGTTTGGTTCACACCCTTGATTATCTCTCCGACATAACTTACATCTTGAACATTAAAAGGTTTTAATCTGTTTAAATCATCTATTGATTTAATTGGATTTTCAAATACCGGTCCTTCCCCTTCTTTAAATTCAAATTTCATTCCAATAGATTCAAGAGGTGTGAGTATATCTGAGAAAATTATAATTGCATCAATATCAAGAATTTGTTTAGGTAAGATTGACGCTTTTACCGAAAGGTCAACATTTTTATAAAAATTCTTGAAACTTCCGGCTTTTTCTCTTAACTCTCTGTACTCTTTCATATACCTTCCTGCTTGACGCATAAGCCAAACAGGTGTTCTTTCTATAAACTCTTTTCTACATGCTCTTAAAAATAAGTCGTTTTTAAGATTCATCAGGTTCTCCTGTCATGTTCTTAAAGGCTCTTTTTAGAACTTTTCCGGGCTTAAAGTGAACCGTTTTTGAATAACTAACTCTCTTTTTACCTTTAAGAGGTTTTTTTCTCTTTAAAACTTTAAAAGTACCGATTTTTCTAATTTCTATCTTTTCACCTGACACAAGTCCTTCTATCATCTTATCAAAGATTGCATCAACTATTTTTTTGATATCTTCCGCCTCTATATTTTTATATTTTCCTTTTAAAATTTTAACGATATCTGATTTTTTCATACTATCTCCTCCATGTTAATATTCATAATTTCAAGCTGTGATTTACATCTATCACATACTTTTTGTCCATTTTTACCAACTGATTCGTCGTAAATCCAACATCTTGGACACTTTTCACCTTTTGCCTTTGTAATGGCAACTTTTGAACCTTTAACCGACTCACCTTCTAAAACTACATCACCTTCCGGATTTTCTGATAATTCCAACTGACTAACGGTAAAGAAAAACTTAATCCAGTCTATTCTCTCCTCAATTAATCTCTTATACTCTTGTGGAAGACTTAAAATCACTCTTGCTTCGTAAGGATGTCTCACTAAATCTTTCTTTCTTGCCTCTTCTAGTCCTTTTAAAACATCATCTCTTATTTCCAGAAGTTTATCATATATGCTTTCCAAATCATTATTTATAAAAACCTCTTCTACTTTTGGAAGTAGTTCAAGATGGACACTTTCTTTTAAAGAAGGGTTTATTTTTCTTACATACTGCCAAACTTCTTCAGCAGTAAAGGATATTATAGGAGCAAGAATTTTGTTTAAAGAAGTAAGAAGATACCAAAGTGTAGTTTGAGCTGACCTTCTTTCTAAACTTTTTGGAGCATAAACGTAGAGTCTGTCTTTTAAAATATCAAGGTAAATAGCAGAAAGATCTACTATAAAGAAGTTTTTAACGGTATGGTAGATTTTATGGAATTTTCCTTCTTCGTAAGATTTATCAGCTATTTCTATAATTCTTTGAAGTTTAGAAAGTATCCACTTATCAAGTTCAAGCATATCTTTATAATCAATTTTATCTTCCGAAGGGTTAAAGTCGTAAAGGTTTCCTAAAAAGAATCTAAAGGTGTTTCTTATCTTCCTATAATCTTCAGCAATTCTCTTTATAAGGTTAAACCCGATTTTTATATCTTCTGTGTAGTCTTCTGTCACAACCCAAAGTCTTAAAATATCCGCTCCGTATTCGTTTATAACTTTTTCCGGAGCAACCACATTACCAGCAGATTTAGACATTTTTCTACCTTTTTCATCAAGGGTAAAACCGTGTGTCAAAACAGCATCGTAAGGAGCTCTTCCATAGGATGCCACAGATTCAAGTAAAGATGATTGAAACCATCCTCGATGTTGGTCTGAACCTTCAAGGTACATATCAGCAGGCCATCTTAATTCTTTCCACTCTCCGTACTTTAAAACTGCTGCATGAGATACTCCTGAATCAAACCATACATCAAGAATATCTTCTTCTTTTTTAAAGTTTGTACTTCCACACTTTTCACACTTATAGCCTTCAGGAAGTAATTCTTTTGCTTCCTTTTCAAACCAAACATCAGCTCCGTATTCATTGTTTCTAACAAGATTTGCTATATGTTCAAAAACATTTACATCTTTTACGATTTCTCCACAATCTTGACAGTAAAAAACTGTTATAGGAACACCCCAGCTTCTCTGTCTTGAGATACACCAATCTGGTCTGTTTTCTACCATGCTTTTTATTCTATTTTGTCCGTAAGATGGAATCCATTTAACCCTTTCAATCTCTTTTAAAGCCTCTCCTCTTAGTGTGTTTCCACCTTCCAATATTGCATCCATCGATATAAACCACTGAGGTGTAGCTCTGAATATAACAGGATTTTTACATCTCCAACAGTGAGGGTATGAGTGAGATATTGTCTCTTTGTAAATAAGTGCTCCTATCTCTTGTAGTTTTTCTACTATTATATCGTTTGCATCAAAAACCCTTACACCAACAAGCCATTGAGGAGCTTCTTTAGTAAATCTCCCTTCATCATCAACAGGAGCAAAAGGTTCTACACCGTACCTTTGACCTACTATGTAGTCTTCTTGACCATGTCCAGGTGCCATATGAACAAGCCCTGTACCTGCTGTAAGTTCTACAAATTCAGATAGATAAATTTTAGAAACCCTGTCTATAAATGGATGATAATACTCTTTAAATTCTAGTTCTTTCCCTTTTAATTCTTTTAAAATCTTACCATCTAATCCGGTTTTCTCTTTAAAGTTCTCAAGTAATTCTTTTGCAACTATC
>NZ_DAIDMN010000105.1 GCF_027448985.1 Sulfurihydrogenibium sp. | reverse complement strand
CATAAAGCTAAGAGATGGTACTATTACAACATCATCTTTTTTGCTTATTCCTATCGCTTTTAAAGCGATGTACAGTGCAGCCGTTCCACTACATACAGTATGACAAAAGGCAACAGAGATATACTCTTTGAAACTTTCTCTAAATTTTAAAGTCCATTTCCCTCTTGTTATCTGTCCACTTTTCATTATTTCTAAAACTGTATCTTCTTCTTCTTTTCCAAAGTAAGGTTTTATTATTGGTATCATCTTTACTCCTTTATATTTTTAATTTTTCAATTTCTTTTAAAATATTTAAAGCTCTGTAAGAGCTTTCATAAGATGGTTTTTTTATAAAATTTTCTATCATTAGTTTAAGTTTATCTGTACTATCTTTTTCAACGGTTTTTCCGGATGGATAGATTATTTTATCTTCTACAAAATCTAACAGGATATGCTCATCTTTTGACTTTAATATCCAACTTCTTTTTAAGAATGAATTTAACCAGGCTACTTTTAACTCAAACTCTGTAGTATCAGACTGAGCTTTTACATCGACAGTATTTCCTTCTATCTTTACATTTTTTATAGAAAAATTTCCAAAAAGGTAGCTAAATATATACAAATCATGCCAAGCAAGGTCAAAAAAAGGGTTTATGTATCCTTTTCCAAGATTCAGTCTATAACCTTCAACTTTATCTATATCTTTTTCCAACTCTAAATTTCTAATACTACTTGAATTTAGCTCGATTTCGGATACAGCTAAAAATACATTGTTTTTTATGGCATACTCTAAAGTTTCTTCAAAATCTTTTCTACTTAATGCAGGGGGTTTTTCTACCATTACGTTTATATTTCTTTCTATGGCTTTTTTTGCAATAGGAATATGAGAAATTGGAGAAGTTGCAACGAAAAGAATTTTTATATCTTCTTTATTTAATGCTCTTTCTAAATCTGTGTATTTTGGTACATTTTCCGGATACTTTTCAAACTGTGATGCTTGTGAATCTATAAGAACATAGTTTAATCCAAGTTCTTTAAATTTGTTTACATACTTACTTCCCATATTTCCAATGCCAACTATACCAACTTTCACAAAATTACCCCTAAACTTTTTCCATAAATTAAGCAAAAATTATACCAAAGAACAAACATTAAATTAAAAGAATTTTAACAATTCCTGATTTGAATTTTTGCAAAATTAAGAAATAAGATTGTGTTTTTTCAAAACCTCTTTTAATTTTTCTTCATTTTTTGAGTTCATGTAATATAAAGGTAATCTTAATTCTCCACTTTCTATAAGACCCATAAGGTATGCTGCAGTTTTAACAGGTATAGGGTTTGTTTCTATAAACAACACTTTAAATAAATCCCAGTACTGATTATGTATTTTTAATGCTTCATCAAACTTTCCTTCTAACGCAAATCTGCACATCTGAGAAATCTCTTTTGGGATGATGTTATTCGCAACGGATATTACACCTTTTGCACCTACAGCCATCATTGGAAGAGTAAGGGCATCATCTCCTGATAGAATGACTACATTTTCATTAGTTAATGATATCGTTTCAGAAACTCTCGCAACATTACCAGTTGCTTCCTTTATTCCTATGATGTTTGGAAAGTCCGAATATAACCTTGCAAATGTTTCCGGAAGCATATCAACACCTGTTCTTGATGGTATGTTATAAAGTATTAAAGGGATGTTAGTCTCTTCTGCTATAGCTTTAAAATGTTGGTATATACCTTCCTGAGTAGGTTTGTTGTAGTAAGGAACAACTTGCAAAGAAGCATCTGCTCCAACTTTTTCTGCAAACTTTGTCAGAAGTATTGCTTCATGAGTTGAGTTTGCTCCTGTTCCGGCTATTATAGGTATCTTTTTATCAGCATACTCAACGGCAAGTTCTATTAAAAGTTCATGTTCTTCGTATGTGAGTGTAGGAGATTCTCCGGTTGTTCCTGCTACAACTATCGCGTCAGTTTGGTTTTCTATGTGAAATTCTATTAATCTTTTGAGAGATTTCCTATCTAAGGAACCATCTTTAAATGGTGTTATTAGAGCAACTATTGAGCCATAAAACATATTTTCCTCCGGATTTAAAATGGTAGAATAATTATATTCTCTTTTAAAAAAACTTACAACTAAAAGGTGAATAAATGCAAGAGATATTAATAAAGGATTTAAAAGATTTAGATGAGTTTGCAAAATCCTTTGCTCAAAGATTAAAGGGAGATGAGATAATTCTGTTGGAAGGAGACTTGGGAGCCGGAAAAACTACTTTTACAAAATTTTTATTAAAGTATCTTGGAGTAAAGGAGGATGTTACATCTCCCACTTTTGGTATTATGAATGAGTATGAAGGTAGAGACTTTAACATTTACCATATCGATATGTATAGGATAGATAAATTCGATTTATCGGATATCATAGGAAAAGGTTTGATTATCATTGAATGGCCTAAAGAAAAAATTGAGTATAACAATGTCTATAGTATTAAAATAGAACCCTTAGAAAACGATGAGAGATTGTTTATTGTAAAGGGGGAATAACCCCCTTTAATTTTTATTCTAAAATTTCTAAAACTGCTTTTTTGTTTGCTTTTCTGGAAACCGCTGCAAGTATTGTTCTCATAGCTCTTGCAGTTCTACCCTGTTTTCCGATTACTTTACCTAAATCTTCCGGAGCAACCTTTAGCTCTACTACTGTGGTTTTCTCACCCTCAATCTCTTTTACTTCGACTTTCTCAGGGTGGTCTACGATAGCTTTTGCCATTTGTTCTACGATTTCTGTAAGTTTGCTCATCTGCCATTCCTCCTTTCAAGTAGTAGTTAATTTTCTAATCCGAAACTTTTAAGTATTTTTAAAGCTCTTTCTGATGGTTGAGCTCCCTTTTGAATCCATTCTTTGGCTTTTTCTACATTAATATTTCCGGTTTTTAGTATAGGGTCGTAGGTTCCTATATACTCTATAGCTTTACCTTCCCTTGGTTTTTTACTGTCAATGACAACCATTCTGTAAACCGGATGCTTTTTTCTTCCCGCTCTTGCAAGTCTTATTCTAACCAAAAGGATAACCTCCTTATCATAAAAAATTTTTGAATAATATATTATAACAGAAAAAGAAAAAATGTTTTATAATTTTTAAGTAAAGTTAAAAATTTAAGGTGGAGAGATGGTCTTATGTAAAATTCCTGTCTTTGACAAAGATAAAAATCTTTTTGGATACGAGATAAATTATGAAAAAGAGGAAGTTGATTTAAATCAAATGATAAAAAACTTTTATCATATAATATCCAATTTTGATATTAAAAGATCTTTAAACAACAAACAGGCTTTTATAAAAGTATCTCCGGATATTATCGTTTTTACAGATTTTTTAAATTTAATAACTCTAATTTCCAATTTAAATAATTTTAAAACAAACCAAGACAAGTAGCAAAACTTAAAGCTAAAATGAAGAAG
>NZ_DAIDMN010000104.1 GCF_027448985.1 Sulfurihydrogenibium sp. | reverse complement strand
GTGGGATATAGCTTTTCCTATATCGTGCATTAAACCACCTCTTACACAGTTTCTGTTGTTGACCTTCCAAGTAACGACATAAAAGGAAGAATTATAGGTAGGGAAGGAAGGAATATAAGGGCATTCGAGATGGCAACAGGTGTGGACCTTATTATAGATGATACTCCGGATATAGTGACAATATCTTCTTTTGACCCATTAAGAAGAGAGATTGCAAAAACTGCTTTAGAAAGACTTATCGCAGATGGTAGAATACATCCAGGTAGAATAGAAGAAGTAGTTGAAAAAGTAAAAGAAGAGATGGACCAACACATAAGAAAGCTTGGAGAAGAGACATGTCTTGAACTTGGATTTACGGACGTCCATCCGGAACTTTACTATTACATAGGAAAACTCAACTATAGAACATCATACACACAAAACGTTTTACTCCACACAAAAGAAGTTGCATACTTAGCCGGAATGATGGCTGCTATGCTTGGACTTGACGAAAAGATGGCAAAAAGAGGCGGTTTAATGCACGATATAGGAAAAGCTATATCCCACGAGGTAGGAGGAGCTCACTCTAAAGTTGGAGCAGAAATTGCTAAAAGATACGGAGAACCAGATTATGTTATAAATGCAATTCTTTATCACCATGGAGACGAACCTGCAAGATATCCAGAAGCTGTTTTAGTTGCCGCTGCAGATGCATTGTCTGCTGCAAGACCAGGGGCAAGAAGAGAAGTATTACAATCCTACATAAACAGACTTGAAAAAATAGAAGCAATCGTTAACTCCTTTGAAAATGTAGAAAAATCTTTTGCAATACAAGCAGGAAGGGAAGTTAGAGTTATAGTCAACGCAGAAAAACTTACAGACGAAGAAGCATACTTACTAACAAAAGAGATAGCAAAAAGAATAGAAAAAGAAGTAGAGTTTCCAGGACAGATAAAAGTTGTTACAATTAGAGAGTCAAGATTTGTAGAAGTTGCTAAGTAGGTGAAATATGAAATTTTTGGTTATAGGTGATGTTATAGGAAAAACCGGAAGGAGAGCCGTCAAAGAGGTTCTCCCTTCCTTAAAAGAAAAACTGAAAGTAGATTTTGTAGTGTTAAACGGAGAAAATTTAGCCCACGGAAGCGGAATAACCAAACCAACTTTTGACGAGGTAATATCCGCTGGAGTTGACGTAATCACATCTGGAAACCACACTTTTGATAAAAAAGAAGTCTTTGCTATCATTGATGATGAAAAACTCTTAAGACCTGCAAATCTTCCACCCTTGGCAAAAGGAAAAGGTTTTAAAACCTATCAAAAGGACGGAAAGAGTATTACAGTAATAAACCTTATGGGAAGAGTTTTCATGGGACTTCCTTTGGACTGTCCATTTAGAACTTTTGATACAATCTATCAAAATGTAAAAAATGAATCAGATTACATAATAGTTGATTTCCATGGGGAAGCAACATCTGAAAAACAAGCCTTTGGTTATTATGTAGATGGAAGAGCCACAATGGTCTTTGGGACCCATACCCACGTTCAAACAGCAGATGAGAGATTTTTACCTCAAAAAACCGCGTACATATCCGATGTAGGTTTAACTGGTCCATACGATTCTGTTATTGGTGTAAGAAAAGAGCAGATTATAGAAAAGTTTATTACAGGAATGCCTATAAAGTATGAGCCGGAAGAAGGAAAGTATATCTTCCAAGCATTATTTTTAGACACAGAAAATTATTTATTAAAAAGAATCCAAATAAAAGAAGGTGAAAGTTATGAACTATAAAACATTTTTAGATTTAACACTATCAGAGATAGGTATAGGAACATATTTGGGAAATCCAGATGAAGAAACAAACCAAAACTACAAAAACACGATAAAAAAAGGCATAGAACTTGGTGTTAACGTTGTAGATACAGCGATAAATTACAGAGATATGGAAAGTGAAAGAACGATAGGAGAAGTTATAAAAGAAGTAGGAAGAGAAAAATTAATCATCTCAACAAAAGGAGGATATTTCCCAAGAGACAAGAGACTGAACATCTTTGATATAACAAAATATCTAAAAGAGAACTTTCTTGAAAAAGGAATAATAACAAAAGAAGATATAACTCCTTACGGTAATATCATTACACCTAAATACATAGATTGGTCTTTTGAAAAAAGTTTACAAAATCTAAATACGGATTACTTAGATGTATACTTTTTACACAATCCGGAAGACCAACTTCAGATTGTAGATAAAGAAAAGTTTTACAGAAAACTATGGACAGTTTTCCGTTTATTGGAAGGTAAAGTTAATGAAGGTAAATTAAAGTACTACGGTTTAGCTACATGGAATGGATTTAGGGTTCCTGTTGAACATAAACAACATTTGAATCTTTTTGAAATTTTTAATATAGCAAAAGAAGTAGGTGGAGAAAACCATCATTTTAGATTTATACAGCTTCCATACAACCTTGCAATGACCGAAGCTTACACTTTAAAAAACCAACCTTACAATAACAAATACTACTCTACCTTGGAACTTGCTCAGCTCTTAGGCATTTATACGTATATAAGTGCACCTTTATTCCAAGGAAGAATTCTAAGACCTCTTGATGATAGAGTAAAGAAACTCTTTAAGGTTGAAAAAGATATACATGTTCCTATTCAGTTTGTAAGAAGTACTCCAGGAGTTGGCACCGTTTTGATAGGCATGAGTAAAGTTAACCATTTATTAGAAAATATCCAGATAGAAGAATACCCTAAACTTACAATAGAGGAATTCAATGGTATTTTACATAGTTAAGATTATGATATACTAAAATTTAATAAAAAAATTTTCAAAGGAGTAAACATGAAAAGTAAAGTCTCAATGGTTTTGGGTGTAATGTTAATCTTTGTAGCCGGAATGAGTTTTGGATTAAACGCAAAATCCACCAAGACAGATTACTCTGAAGATATTCAGATAATAAGAACTTATACAGACGTACTAAAACTGGTAGAAGATAACTATGTAGAACCTACAGATTCAAAAAAACTTTTATATGGTTCATTGAGAGGTCTTTTGTCATCTCTTGACCCATACTCAACATTCTTTACTCCGGAAGAGTTTAAAGAGTTTACTTCTGAAACACAAGGGGAATTTGGTGGACTTGGGATGGAAGTTACTATGGAAAACAACAAACTTTTAGTAGTATCTCCAATAGAAGATACACCGGCATACAAAGCCGGAATAAAGCCAGGAGACTGGATAGTTGAAATAGATGGAGAACCTACAGATAAAATGACTCTTTTTCAAGCTGTAAAAAAAATGAGAGGAAAACCCGGAACAAAAGTAACCCTTACTATATTTAGAAAAGGTATAGATAAACCTTTTAAGGTAGAACTAATTAGAGATATAATAAAAGTAAAAAGTGTAAAAACAAAAGAGTTTGAAAATGGAAAGATTGGATACATAAGACTTACCCAATTTC
>NZ_DAIDMN010000103.1 GCF_027448985.1 Sulfurihydrogenibium sp. | reverse complement strand
AAAGCTTTTGTCATAGTCAGTAAAGCTCCTTTTGAAGCTGTGTAAGGGGTGTAATCCGGATATGGTAAAATTGCACTGTAATCTATTATGTTTATAATTCTCCCTTGTTTTTTTTCATACATCTGTTTTCCAAGGATTTTTGAAAGATAAAAAGGTGCTTTTACATGAATTGTATAAAATTTATCTAAATCACTGAAAGTTACTGTATCAAAAGGTGTTTTGTAATACAAAGAGGCGTTGTTTATGAGTATATCCACTCCTATCGCGTTGGACTGTTCTGCCAGGTAAACTATTTCTTCTTCTTTTAGAAGGTCAGCTTTTATTTTGTAAGCTTCTACACCATAACTTTTGACTAACGATTCTACTTCTGATGCTTCACTTTCAGAAGTGTTGTAGTGGATTATCACATTACATCCTTCTTTGGCAAGACCTAATGTGATAGCTCTTCCTATTCTCTTCGATGCACCCGTTATAAGTGCGGTCTTTCCTTTTATTTCCATTTTTACTTCCTTATCAACTCTTTAACATATTCTATATCTTTAACAGGTAAGTTGCAAGTAAAGTTTTTACAAAGGTATATATAAAAATCTTCTGGAACATCCATTTCTTTTGTGTAAGGGGCTAAGCTTTCTAATAGTTGTCTGTTTTCCGGATTTTTAACTAAAACGACTTTGTTAGGTAAAAAGTCTTTGTTCAAGTGTTTTAAAACTTCTTGCCATTTACTTCCGGATATTACAACTTCTGCTGTAGGGAAAAAATGCATCATGAGAGCGATTAAAAACATTGTGTGATATGAAGGTAGTCTTTTTATCTCCTCTCCAAATGCTTTTAGTGTTTCATAGGATTTTTTATAAAATTCTTCATCTCCTGTCATCAAATAAAGTTTATAGAGGTTATAAGCAGATACAGAGTTTCCGGAAGGTATAGCTCCATCAAAAGACTCTTTTGGCTTTACTATTAAGTCATCCATTTTACTTAGATAAAATCCTCCGTTTTCTTCATCATAGAAAAGCTCTATAGATTTTTTTGAAAGGTTGATAGCATGTTGTAAGTAATCGACTTTTCCAGTAGCTTCGTATAGTTCTATCAATCCCCAAACAAAAAATGCATAATCATCTAACATACCTTTTATTTTTACTTGGCCATCTTTATAAAGATGGTAGAGTTTTCCGTTTATTATCATGTTCTTAATTATGAAGTTAGTTGCTTTTTCTGCATACTTTGTATATTCTTCGTTACCAAAAGATTTGGCAGCTTTTGATAATCCAGCTATCATGAGTCCATTCCAGTCTGTAAGCATCTTATCGTCTTTTAGTGGATGGATTCTTTTTTCTCTGTATTCAAACAACCTTTGTCTAATAGACTCTAACTTTTCCATAGGAATATCTGGAAGTTTTTTAAGATGTAGTACATTTCTTCCTGTTAGATGTCCTGTAGCTTCTTCTAAAAAGTTGCCTTCTTCTTTAATATTGAACAACTCTATGGCAACATCTGCATCTTCTTTTAAAACTTCTTTTATTTCTTGTATTGTCCAAGTGTAAAATTTACCTTCTTCTCCTTCACTGTCTGCATCTTCTGCACTGTAAAACATCCCTTCTGGACTTGTCATATCTCTTAAGACATACTGGATTATCTCCTGTGCTGTTTGTTTGTAAATATCTTTTTGAGTTAGTTGATAACTTTCTGTGTAAGCCATTAAAAGCATGGCTTGGTCGTATAGCATTTTTTCAAAATGTGGCAAAAGCCACTGTCTATCAGTTGAGTATCTGTGAAAACCAAATCCTACATGGTCGTATATTCCTCCCAACCTCATATTTAAAAGAGTTTTTTCTACCATATCCAAAGCATCTTTTTCTTTTGTATGGTAATAGTATCTCAGTAAAAACATCAAATTATGAGGAGTTGGAAATTTAGGTTTGTTTGAAAATCCTCCGTACGTGTTGTCAAACCTTCCTTTTAAATCGTAGTATCCTCCATGGATGTAGTCTATTTTTAAGTCTGAGAATGTTGTTTTATTTTCTTCTTTTAGATACTCTATAACTTTTTCAGACCTTGATATTAAATCTTCTTTGTCTTCTTTCCATTTTTTTGCTACAGTGAGAAGTAAATCTATTAAACCTATTCTTCCGGGCCTACTGTGTTTTGGAAAGTAAGTTCCTGCGAAAAAGGGTTTTTTATCAGGAGTCATAATGATAGTTAAAGGCCATCCTCCATTTCCATTAAACAACATACATACATTCATGTAAACAGCATCTACATCTGGACGCTCTTCCCTGTCTACCTTTATAGAAACAAAGTACTGATTTAGAATTTCAGCGACTTCTTCATCTTCAAATGACTCTTTTTCCATAACATGACACCAATGACAAGAAGAATAACCAATAGATAGAAAAATTGGTTTATCTTCTTTTTTTGCTTTTTCAAAAGCTTCTTCACACCAAGGGTACCAATCAACCGGATTGTAAGCGTGTTGAAGAAGATATGGACTTTTTTCGTTTATTAACCTGTTTGGTTTTTTATTCATTAGATTACCTCAAAGTTTTTAAAGAGATTTTATAGATTTTTAAAAAGATAATCAATTGATTTAATCATAAAAAAAGCCTGCCAAAAGGCAGGCTAAAAGTGAGGAGGTAAGCTACTTAACAATCAGTGGATGTTTTTCCAGATTTTTTTCTTCCAAGCAAAAGTAAGTCCAGCCATTACTAATAAATAACCTAATACATAAATTCCTAGTTTGTTTCTTTGTTCTCTATGAGGGTCTGCTATCTGGTCTAAGTATTTGACAACTTTTTCTGTGGCTTCTTGGGTTAAACCTAATCTTGGCATAGATGTTCCTGGAAGACCATTTTGTGGGTTGTTTATAAATGTTTCTAAGTACTCAAGTTCTTTCGCTTTCCCCATTACAGAAAGGTCCGGAGGAACTTTACCTAAGTAAGCTTTTAGATTATCGGCAGGAGTTTCTGCTTGGATTTTTTGATACTTGATGCCGTGGCATCTTCCACATGCTTCAACTGTTATCTCTTTCCCATCTAAATCCTTTTTAGCAACGGAAGAAAGGTAAGCGATTATATGACCAACATCTTCATCTGATAGTTGAGCCATTGGTGGCATTGCGAATTTTGGATTTTTGGTCGCTTCTTGTGGATTTTTTATAAATGCAGCTAAAAATCTGTGGTCAACTATGGATGCTATGTTTGACAAATCCGGAGGTAAAACGTTGAAAGATGTAATAGCTGTGTTTTTATCCATTCCCGGATTTATACCATCATTTTTTAGTCCATGGCAAGATGCACAGTTTGCCATAAAAAGCTCTTTTCCTTTTGCAGGGTCTCCTGTTGTTGCTGCTGTTGTCTGTATGTCGGAGTATTTAAAATCTGGATGTTTTATCTCTCCATGCATTACAGAATGAGCGTAAGGTTCAATACCCCAGTATCCTATCAAAACGATGACTATTAAAATCAGTAGTATTTTTA
>NZ_DAIDMN010000102.1 GCF_027448985.1 Sulfurihydrogenibium sp. | reverse complement strand
AGGATTTTAAATATGGTACTATCTATGTAAATATAAACGAAAAAAGACTTTACTATCCGGTTATGATTAATGATAGAAGCTACGTTATAACATTTCCGATAGGTATAGGTACAGATGAAGCACAATCACCAGTAGGAGATTTTAAGATTTCTCAGAAAAGAAAGGACCCTGCTTGGTACCCCCCGGAAAGTATAAGAAAAGAACAACCGGATTTACCACAAGTTTTCCCTCCTGGACCTGATAACCCACTTGGTACAAGAGCCATGAGACTTGGAAATACCTCTTTCCTTATGCATGGTACAAACAAAGAGTACGGTATAGGAATGAAAGTAAGTCATGGATGTATAAGAATGTACAATGAGGATGTAGAAAGACTGTTTGAAGTGGTGGATGTTGGAACACCCGTTGTAAGTAGAGATATTCCCTACAAAGTTTTTTTTAACTCTGAGAAGTTTGTAGAAGCTTTTGACGATGAAGCCGTTGTATCCTTAGAAAAAGCAAAAATAGTTAGTAAAAAGTTCATAGACTTTTACAAAACAGACATAATAGGAAAAAGTTTTGCAATAAAAGCTTGGTGAGGCAGACAATGGTTGAAAAAGATACAATAGTAAAGTGGGATAAAGAGTACTTTTGGCATCCCTTCACTCAGATGAAAGTGTACAGAGAAGAAGATAATGTAATAGTTGAAAGAGGAGAGGGAAACTACATCTATGATATTTATGGAAATAAGTATTTAGATGGGGTTGCATCTTTGTGGTGTAATGTTCATGGTCATAACCATCCAAAACTAAATAAGGCTGTCTGCGAACAAGTAAGTAAAATAGCCCATTTTACAACTCTTGGAGCATCCAATGTACCAGCTGTACTTTTGGCAAAAAGATTGACCGAAATAACCCCAAGCAACTTAAATAAAGTATTCTATTCAGAAGATGGCTCTGAAGCGATGGAAATAGCCATCAAGATAGCTTACCATTATTGGCATAACAAAGGATATAAAGAAAAAAACAAATTTGTAACTTTAAATGAGGCTTATCACGGAGATACGATAGGAAGTGTAAGTGTAGGAGGAATAAATATCTTTCATGAAAAGTACAGACCTTTACTGTTTGATGTTTATAAACTCCCTTCACCTTATTTAAAAGCTGTTGAAATATCCGGAAGAGAAAAAGCACTTGAATATCAAACAACATTAAGATTGATAGAAGAAGTGGAAGAGTTTATTTTTCAGCATCATCAAACTATAGCTGGATTTGTTTTAGAAGCTGGAGTACAAGGAGCAGCTGGAATATTACCTTTCCCAAAAGGATATCTAAAAGAAGTTGAGAGAATATGTAAAGAGTACAACATCTTGATGATAGTTGATGAAGTTGCAACCGGATTTGGAAGAACTGGAGAAATGTTTGCATCAATAAAAGAAAACATAAATCCGGATATAATGGCTTTAGGAAAAGGAATTACAGGAGGATACTTACCTTTAGCTGCAACATTAACAACGGACGAAATATTCAACGCATTCTTAGGAGATTTTGGAGAAGCAAAACACTTTTACCACGGACATACATACACAGGAAACCCAATAGCTTGTAATGTAGCACTTGCAAACATAGACCTTTTCGAAGAAGAAAAAACCCTTGAAAATGTGAAAAAAAATATCCAAATCTTAGAAAGAAGATTACCTGAATTTTTAGAACTTAACCATGTTGTAGATGTAAGAAACTACGGATTGATGGCAGGAGTTGAACTTATAAAAGATAAAAAGAATAAACAGCCTTACCCATACGGAGAAAGAACCGGATTTAAAGTAGCAAAAGCCATGATGAAAAGAGGAATATGGGTCAGACCACTTGGAGATGTGATGGTTATTATGCCACCACTTTCTATAAAAGAAGACGAATTAAACTACTTCTTAGATTCCTTAAAAGATAGCATTATAGAAGTGTGTGGAGAGTAAAAATGTTAAAATATTTAAAACTTAATTCGGAGGATTTTTAATTTGATTATTAGAGTTGCCCATAGTCCCGATTCAGATGATGCATTTATGTTTTACGCAATAAACCAAAAGAAAATCGATACAAAAGGGTATGAATTTGTAGACATTCTATCGGATATAGAAACCTTAAACAAAGAAGCATTGAAAGGAACTTACGAAGTAAGTGCAATATCTATTCATGCTTTCCCTTACGTTGCAGACAAGTACGCTCTTTTATCTAGTGGAGCAAGTATGGGAGATAACTACGGTCCAATGGTAGTTGCCAAAGAACCTTTTGATGTAAAAGAGTTGAAAAATAAAAAAATAGCAGTTCCCGGAACACTTACATCAGCATTTTTAGCTTTGAGATTATTTGAACCTGATATAAACTACGTTGTTGTTCCTTTTGACGAAATTATAGAAGAAGTAAAATCTGGAAAAGTTGACGCAGGTCTTATAATTCACGAAGGACAACTCACTTACAAAGACGAAGGTTTAACCTGCATAGTAGACTTAGGAAAATGGTGGTATGAGAAAACAGGAGGTTTACCACTTCCCCTCGGAGGAAACGTAATAAGAAAAGATTTAGGTACTACGGTTATGAAAGAAATTTCCGAAATATTAAGAGAGAGTATAAAGTACTCCCTTAACCACAGAGAGGAAGCTGTAGAGTACGCTTTAAAATACGCAAGAGGAATGGACAAAGAAAAAGCAGATAAATTCATAGGTATGTACGTAAATGAGCTAACGGTAGATTACGGAGAAAGAGGGAAAAAAGCGATTGAGCTGTTTTTAAAGGAAGCTTATGAAAAAGGTTTTATTCCTGTATTACCTGAAATAACTTTTATTTAGAGGGGTGAACATGAAAGTACTTTTTATAAGTAAAGATAAAAATTCTTACGAAGTATTAAACGAAGTTGCATCACTAAGTCAATCTGAAGTTATTATGGTAGAAAATTTAGAGGAAGCTAAAAACATTATTGAAACAGGGAAAGACATCCACGGAATAATAGCATCCCCAAAGATAGATAACATCCCAACTTTGCAACTTTTATCTATACTAAAAAGAAATGAACAGCTAAAAGACATACCTTTCTTAATATTAGGAGAAAATCTCACAAAGGAAGATGTTGAGTATTACAAAGCTATGGGTGTTACAGAAGTGTTTGAAATACCATTTAATCCTTTGGAAGTATTTCTGATAATTACAGCAACATTAAAAGATACAAAAGGTGAAGAAGTTGTCAAACAGATACTCCACGAAGCTAAAAAGGATAAATCCATATTTATTAAATTGTTAGAACTTATCAAAAAATTGTTCGGAATAAAAAGTGAGTGAAATTTTTTCATCTTTTGAAGATTGGAAGAAAAAACTCAAAAAAGAGTTGGATAATAATAAAACCTGTATATTGGTTGAAGGTAAAAGAGATTTATTAAAGCTATTAAAATATGATTTAAAAAATATAATATCCCTAAAAGGAAGAAAGTATTACGATGTCGTTGAAGAAATAATCAATAATTTTGATAAATGCATTTTGCTTTTTGATTTGGATAAACACGGGGAAAGAATGTTTCAAAAGTTTTCTAAGATGTTATCAAAAGAAGGTGTTGAAATAGATAGTTCTTACAGAGATTACTTGAAAAACCTGAATGTTGAAGAGATTGAAAATCTACCTTAAAATATTATTCTTAAAAATATTTTTAACAGGTGAGAAGTGTTAGCTAAAAGAATCATACCTTGTCTTGATGTAAATAAAGGTAGA
>NZ_DAIDMN010000101.1 GCF_027448985.1 Sulfurihydrogenibium sp. | reverse complement strand
ATTTTCAAACTGTTGTCAAGATTTTAATTATTCAGTAAATTTACTATAAAAAAAGAAACTTTAAGAAGAGGTGTATAAAGATGGAGACTAATATCTTAATCCTTTATTACTCAATGTTTGGAAATACCTATAAGATGGCAATAGAGATAGCAGAAGGTATAAGAGAGGCTGGGGGAAATCCAATTTTAAGAAAAGTTCCGGATTTACTTCCTGATGAGGTGGTTGAGAAAAACGAAGGTATAAAAAAAGGAAGGGAAATTCAAAAGGATGTTCCTGTAGCAACACTATCTGATTTAGAAAATAAAGATGGTTATATATTTGGTTCCCCAACAAGATATGGAAATATGTGTAGTCAGCTTAGGAACTTTTTGGACCAAACTGGTTATTTATGGGCTAAGAATGAATTTGTTGGTAAACCTGTTGGACTGTTTACCAGCTCTCAAACTATTCATGGTGGACAGGAAACGACCTTAATAAACATGATGGTAAATATGTTACATTATGGAATGATTATAGTCGGAGTACCTTACGAACTTAAAAATCTTCAAACGACGAAATCTGGTGGAACACCTTATGGAGCATCTCATGTAACATTTGGTGATACCTTTAAAGAATTAGACGATGATGAAAAAACAATATGTAGATATTTAGGTAAAAGAGTTACAGAGATAGCAAAAAAACTAAAAACAGGAGAGTAGTATGGATATATCATTGGCAGAAAAATTTTATTACTTAATGAAACTTGGAAGGACATTTGAACTTAGAGCTAAAGAAGAGTATATGAAAGGAAACATCGGTGGTTTTCTTCATCTTGCAATTGGTGAAGAAGCTGTTCATGTTGGAGCAACAGTGGCTTTTGAAAAGGGAGATATTTTTGTTCATTACAGGGACCATGTTTATGCTATTGCAAAGGGAATAGAGCCAAAATATTTGATGGCTGAGCTGTTTGGGAAAAAAACGGGAGTTGCAAAAGGTAAAGGAGGTTCAATGCATTTTTTTGAGCCTTCTTTAAACTTTTATGGAGGAAATGCTATAGTCGGAGCCCATATTCCACATGCTGTAGGTATGGCGTATGCAAGAAAGTACAGAGGAGAGAAAAGTGGTGTTTTGGTAGCATTTGGAGATGGTGCTACAAATGCAGGAAATTTTTATGAATCTTTAAATTTAGCATCTTTATGGAAATTACCAATCTTATTTTTATGTGAAAATAACTATTATGCTATCGGTACAAGAATAGATAGAGCTTCTGCTATTACTGATATTTATTTAAAAGCTAAGCCTTATATGATTTCAAAACAGATAGACGGTATGGATGTTTTTGAAGTGTATAAAGCTGTTAGAGAAGCAAAAGAGTATATTGAAGAAGAATCTAAACCTTATTTTATAGAAGCATTAACTTACAGATTCGAACCTCATTCAATGAGTGATACTGGTAATTACAGGTCTTCAAGAGAAATTGAGATAGCAAAAAGTAAAGACCCAATAGAAAAATTGAAAAAATCCGGATTATTATCAGAAAGTTATATTAGGTACATAGATGGTCTTGTCGAAAAAGAAATAGAAGAAGCAGTAGAATTTGCTCTCAACTCTCCACAGCCAGAAGAAAATGAGTTGTATACAGATATATACTGTGAGGTATGTAAAAATGTTATACCGTGAAGCTTTAAATTTAGCATTGGATGAGATGATGGAAAAAGATGAATCGATAGTTATTTTAGGGGAAGATGTAGGATTTTACGGGGGAAATTACAGAGTAACAGAAGGATTATATGCAAAGTATGGAGAAAAAAGAGTGATAGATACACCTATTGCGGAAAACTCAATAGTTGGAACAGCAATAGGTATGGCACTGGGAGGACTTAGACCAGTAGCAGAAATAATGACTGCAAATTTTGCAATGCTTGCAATGGACCAAATCGTAAACAGTATGGCAAAATTAAGATACATGAGTGGTGGAAAAATTGTTTTACCTATGGTTGTAAGAATGCCACAAGGAGTTGTAAAACAACTTGCATCACAACACTCCCAAAGTCTCGAATCTTTATTTGCTTCTATTCCCGGATTAAGAGTCTTTACAGCCTCAGACTGTGCAACTGCTTATCACGGCTTAAAAACAGCCATTACACTGGATGACCCTGTAATATTTTTAGAGCATACACTTTTATACTTTGAAAAATTTGATATGCCAAAAGATAGTTATTACAATCCATTTAAAGCCAGAATAATAAAAGAAGGAACAGATTTAACTATATTTTCCTACCTCAAGATGTTGCATGAGGTTTTAAAGACTGTAGAACAATTGGAAAAAGATTTGAATATATCAATAGAAGTAATAGATGTTGGACCTTTAAATCCTTTGGATTTAGAAACATTAACAAATTCTGTCAAAAAAACAAAAAGATTTGTTATCGTTGAAGAAAATCCAAAACATGGAGGTTTTGGTGCCCATATTTTAAGTGCAGTTTTGGAAGAATGCTTCTACAATCTTGATGCACCACCATTAAGAATAGCTGGAGAGGATACACCAATACCCTATAATAGGAAGTTAGAACTTTTAGCGATACCAACAGCGGAAAAAATATACTCAAAAATAATAAAATGGGGAAAAGAAAATGGTTTATGAAATAGTTATGCCTCAATTAACAGATACCATGGAAAGTGGAAAGGTAGTTCGCTGGTTAAAAAAAGAAGGAGATTTTGTAAATGTAAATGAACCTATTGTAGAAATAGAATCTGACAAAGCAATTATGGAAGTTCCATCTTTAAAATCCGGATATATAACAAAAATCTTAGCAGATGAAGGCTCAGAAATACCAGTCGGCTCCGTTATCGCAGTGTTATCAGAAACAAAAGAAGAAAAAGTGGAAAAAGAATATACAAAGCCATCCGTAAGTGAAGAAAAAAAAGAAGAGATAAAACTACCAAAAGAAGAAATAAAAATAGAATCAAAGCAGTTGCCACCTGCCACAGCATCTCCAGTTGCAAAAATGATAGCAAAACAAAACAACGTAGATATTAAAAATTTACAGGAAGAAGGAAAACTGCCTATTCCAGCCCATGAAAAAGACATTAAAAACTATCTTTTAATGCATAAGTTGGAAGAAAAGGCTTTAAATTTAATAAAAGAGTACCAATTACAAATAGAAAACCTAGTAAAAGCTTATCCGGATAAAGAAAGAATAACATTAGAGGATGTTGAAAAATATATAATAAATAACAGTATTCCCCTAAAAAAAGAGATACCATTTATCAGAAAAAGCCTCATAAAAAATTTAAAGAAATCTTTAGAAATTCCAGTTTTCCACATCTTTACAGAATTAGATTTCTCAAATATTCCAAAAAATAGTGGATATACGATAACCACATGGTTTATAAAGATTTTAGGAGATTGTATTTATCAAAGTGAAAATTTAAGAACAAAAACAGATGAAGAGTTTTACTATACATATCCTACTGTAAATATCTCTGTTGCAGTGGATGTTTCCGGAGAATTGTACGCACCAGTCATAAAAAATGTAGAAAAAAAAATATTAAAAGAAATATCCCAAGACCTTGAAATAATAAAGCAGAAAGCAAGAGAAAATAGATTTTCAAAAGAAGATTTAGAAGGAGCAAATTTTTCAATATCAAACCTTGGAATGTATAACATTATTTCATTCGATGCAATCATTCCACCAGGATGTTCAGGAATAGTTGCCGTAGGCAAAATAATAAACAATATATCAAAGTTAACCTTTTCTTTTGACCATAGAATAATAAATGGTAAAGAAGCAGCAGAATTTATAGATTTAATGCAAAGCAAGTTTAAAGACCTTGATTACATAAAATCCTTGCTTTAATGAAAGAAAAAACTTTATTTTAGCTGTATAGGTTCATATAGACAATGAGCATCTACCTTGATAAAATAATCAAACAAAATAGGAGGTAGATAAAATGAAAG
>NZ_DAIDMN010000100.1 GCF_027448985.1 Sulfurihydrogenibium sp. | reverse complement strand
CCTAAAACTTTGTTTTTAGGAAATCCGGTTATTTTTAAAGCTGCATAGGTTAAAACATCTACCGGGTTTGAAACAACTATCACAACAGCGTTTGGTGCGTACAAAGCAACTCTTTCTGCTATTGTCCTTATTATGTTAACGTTTGCTGTTAAAAGGTCATCTCTGCTCATCCCCGGTCTTCTTGGAAATCCGGCTGTTATGACTACTATGTCTGAGTCTTTCAATGGTTCATAACCTTGACCATCTGCTGTAACGTTGTATCCTTTTACATCAACGTCAACACCTATTGCTGCCGCCATCTGTTTTATGTCTAACGCTTTCCCTTTTACCACTTCAAAAGTTTTATCGTCTACTTTTTTTGGTAAATCAAAGAGTTTTACGTTCGCAAGCTCCCTTATAGCTATTAGGTTCGCAACGTGTTCTCCTACATTCCCCGCTCCAACTATTGATACGGTAGGTCTTTTATAATCTGCCATAAAAAAGCCTCCTTGATAAATTGATATACATTAGGATATAACGATATTTTATTTTTGTCAATCAAACGCTGTTTGATTTTTATTTAAACAAAAAAAATAAAAAAAGGGAGCTTAAAGCTCCCTTCAGGAGGTTATTAACAGCAGCAGGTTAGAATCTGTATGATACGTTTGCGTATATGAATCTTCCAGGTTCTGGGATTTTAACTGGATTTCCTGATACAGATATTCCTCTAAATGGGTCTCTTACGTAGGAGAGATAGTTGTAATAGAATCTATCAAAGATGTTATCAATTCCTACACCAACAAACAGTCTGTTTGCATAGGTGTATCCGGCTTTTACATTCATTATAAACCAGCTTCCGGTTTCCTGCTCTTTTAGGTCAGAGTCAACTTTTGATTGTTTTGCTGAGTATATTCCTTCTAAAAGTGTGTAAAATTTACCATCATCATATTTGACAGCCATTCTTGTTTTTAATGGTGGTATTTCTACCAAATCACTGTCTTTGTATATTCCTTTTTTATCCGTTTTTTTACCTACTTGATAAGCTATACCTAACTCTGCTGATATTTTATCGTTAAATGCGTAAACACCGCTAACATCACCACCGTAAATGACAGCGTCTATATTTTTGTATGTTGTACACCATGTTGTTCCAGGTACTAAACAGTTTGACCCTGCTTGATACTGATAAAGGTAAATGTAATCCTTCAAATCACTGTAAAAGATGTTGGCTCTAAGTCCAAGGTTGTTAAGTGGAAAGTATTCACCACCTAAATCTATCTCTGTGTTTTTGGTTGGTTTTAAATCCGGATTACCGTACCATGGTGCCATTCCGGATAATGCTATAAATCTTTCTTGTGGGTCCGGAGCCCTAACTGTATGTCCTATTCCTATATAGACGTTGTCTTTTTTGTTAAAGTTGTACTTTGCCACAATGTTTCCGGATAGATAGTTGTCCGTATTTGAGAATTTTGTCAACAATCCATTTGTTATGAAGTCTCTATTTTTTCCGGATATTCTGTTTGGGTCTGCTTTTGAGTAGTTGTAATCGTATCTCAGTCCAGCGGAGATTGTCCACTTGTCTATGTTTTTACTTCCTTTTATAAAAAGTCCTATATCTTTTATATTAACATCCGGAATCATTCCGGGGTTTTTATTTTCTTGAGTAGTAAAAGCGTTTTGCACATTGTCTGCAAACCAGTTTCTTAAATACGTATCTATACCTACCGTAGTATCAACACCCATTATATTAAAATCCTTTGATATTTTAGCTCCAAACATTTTGGATTCTGCATATGTCATCATACTGTATGGTCTATCTCCTGTTATATTCCAATTTGTATCTCTCCTATAAGTTGTTTCTCTAAAAGTATCTCGCATATCATGTTTTACTTCGTTGTAATAAACACTGAATTTTAGTCCTATATCTTTTAGTAGAAAATCTCCATTTAATCTGTGGGTCCTGTCATAAAGAGCGTCCATCTTTAAAGCCGGATAAAGGACATTCCTTGCATTTTCAAAGGCGTAGGATAGTTTTATCTCAGAGTTATCGTTAGGTGTTAAAATCGTTTTAAACCAAACTCTATCTATGTTAAAAGCTTTGTCGTTAATATACTGTGGTTTGTATCCCATTATTTTACATTGAGGTGTATTTGCTTGATTACATATACTATACCGAGCGTACTCAGTTAGTTTTTTCCCCTCTCCACTTTCGTAGGGTTTTGAGTACTGATTAGACGCTCCTACCAACACTTTTATGTATTTGTTTCCTACATTACCCCATACATAACCTGTTCTATAACTCCAACTTCCATAGGTACCCCCTACTTCTCCCCCTATACCTTTCTTAGGGTCTTTTGTTTTAACATTTACAACAGCAGCCAAAGAGCCAGCATTCTCAACATCAAAAGGTCCTTCTTTAATCGTTACTGATTCTATCTGTGGACTTGAAACATGAAAGGAAGGTGGGTCCATTCTGTTAGGACAAGCTCCATAGATTTTTGAGCCGTCTATCAAAACATTAATGTTATCTTTTGAAAACCCTCTTATGTACAGGTCGTTTGCTATTCCGGCTTTTCTCATATACCATATTTCCGGATAAAACTCCGATAAAATCTCACCAAGGTCAATCTGTCTTGTGATTTTAGCTTCTTCCTGTGTAAGCTCTTTTTTAGATGCCACTTCCTCTTTTACTTTCTTTTCCTCAACTGTTATTTTTTCTATCCTGATACCTTCCAAAGCCTGTGAATAGTAAGACAAAGCAGCAGTTGAAAGTAAAACTCCCAAAACCAACATTGTTGATTCTCCTTAAAATTCTTGTTAAAAAACTATCAAATAGATGTTTGGTTTAAGTATGACTAATATCATTTAATAATGTTAAAAATTTAAGGTTGATTTAACAGTTTTTATATATTAAAATACTAACATAAATTTAACAAGGAGGTTAACATGAAGAAGTTGGCTTTGGGAGTTTTAGAACAGATAAAAAACTACACGGACCCATCCTTGTCTTACAGAGCTCAGTGTAGAGCTTCCATATGTGGAACCTGTGGTGTTAAAGTTAACGGAAAACCTGTTTTAGCATGTAAAACAAAAGTTTTAGATTTAGCTCAAAACAATCAAGTAGTTATAGAGCCCCTTGATAACATGCCAGTTATAAAAGATTTAGTCGTGGACCAAGATGAATATTTAAATAAACTAAAAAAAGCCAAAACATGGTTTGAACCAAAAGAGTATTTGGATAAAGTTTATCCTGAAGAGTTATCAAATTTTGAGAAAGAGACTGACTGTATTCTCTGTGGAATATGTTATAGCGTTTGTCCGGCTTTTCAAAATGATAAGAACTTTGGTGGTCCTATAAACTTTGTAAAAATCTTTAGATTCTGGAAAGATAAAAATGATGCTCTTGGAGATTTGAGGATTGAAATTGCAAAAGATAACAACATAACTTCATGTATTCATTGTAAGTACTGTACATTCTTTTGTCCAAAAGAAATTCCTGTTGAAGCAGATATACTACAAATAGAGTTTTTTGGAAAACAAAAAGGAATTATCCAATCTCAGGATAACTTTGGATTTGGTTTTGACTTTGGTTTCTAATCTGTAATATTATACCTTTTTTTGTATAGCATTATAAATGCATCTATAAGTGCAACTATGACAGGAGCTATAAATATACCTAAGAATCCAAATGCTTTAAGTCCACCAAGTATAGCAAAAAATAGTATCATAGGATGAATATCTATCTTACTTCCAACAACTATTGGTCTTATAATGTTGTCAACGGTACTTATAACAAAAGTTCCATAAAGAAAGAAAAGTATTCCTGCTATAAAACTTTTCGTTGTAAAAAGATAAATAGCAACAGGTACCCAAACTAAAGAAGCTCCACCAAAAGGAATAAAAGCAGCCAAAAATGTTATAAACGACAACAGTTTGACCCTGCTTGATACTGATAAACGTAAATGTAATCCTTCTAATCACTGTAAAAGATGTTGGCTCTAAGT
>NZ_DAIDMN010000099.1 GCF_027448985.1 Sulfurihydrogenibium sp. | reverse complement strand
AAGCTAAAAGACCTTCTTTTAGCAGAACTAAAAACAGAATTTAGGGAATTTAAGAATGCCGTAACAGGTGAGCTTGCGGGTTATAGATTAGCCTTAGAGGGCATCAATGGGAGAGTTGCCAATCTTGAGGAAGAAGTTAGAGATCTAAGAAGGGCTTTAAATGAAACGAATAAACGCATTGATGATACTAATAAACGTATTGATGATATAAGGGCTGAGTTGAAAGCAGAGATTGCCAAGAATACTGAAAGGATTGACCATTTAAATCTACGGGTGGATAATTTAACCTTTGAGCTTAGTAATGTAAAAGCTGAGCTTTCTAAAATCAGGTCTGATCTCAATCAAGCCCTTTCGCAAAAAGAAATTGTAACAGATCTTTTAATCCGCATTGAAAGGCTTGAACATAGATTAATTGTTTAGTTTCTCCTTAAGGATTAAATTTAAGACACCAGCAGATATTGCATATGGGATGTTAATAATGTTTATGTATAGATGCTTACGATGTACTGAACCAATACAATTGTCATCATAGAAATTTACGAAAACAATGAGGTGAATCAAATGGAGTTCATTTTGCAAAACATTTTAGCTATCGGATTAGTACTATTCTTAGTTGTAGGTATTGCTTTAGCTTGGAATATAAAACCAATGAGATACTCTTTAATTGTTGCACTTATAATAGTTGTAGCTATTACATTACTTGTTAAGTACGGTGGTTTAACTTTTGAAAAAATGTTAGCAAAATCCGGATACGTTGCATTGTTTTTAGTTTGGTTATCTGTTTTGATTATATTCGTTGTAGGAATGATTAAATTATGGAACAACATGACAAAGGGACAAGAATGAAAGTTTGCACTTTCAACGTTAATTCTATAAAAGCCCGTAAGGATTTAGTGGTACAATGGATTAAACACAGGAACAACGATATTGATATTCTATGTTTTCAAGAGATAAAAACACAAGAGAACAACTTCCCATCTGACGACTTTAAAGAGTTAGGATTTATATACCAAGAAATATTAGGACAAAAAGGATACAACGGTGTAGCCACTTTATCTAAATTACCACTTGAAAATGTGTTTTCCGGATTAAACCATGACTACTTTGACAATCAAAAAAGAGTTTTAATAACAAAAACCTCAGACATTTTTATTATAAACACCTATGCTCCCCACGGAGATTTAAGAGGTGGAGAAAAATACTACTACAAACTTGATTGGTACAAACATTTTATATATTTCCTAAAACAAAATTTTGACCTTAACAATCAAAAAGTAATATTACTTGGGGATTTAAATGTTGCACTGGAAGATAAAGACGTTTATGATCCTATTTTGTTGAAGGATACAATAGGAACGATGCCAGAAGAAAGAGAACTATTAAAAGAGATTATGAATTTAGGTTTTATTGATACTTTTAGATATCTTTATCCGGATAAAATCCAATTTACATGGTGGGATTACATAGGTGGTGCAATATGGAAAAACGAAGGAATGAGAATTGATTATATACTGATAACAAAATCCCTTATTCCATTTTTAAAAGATGTAGAAGTGGATTTATGGCCACGAAAACGAAAAACTCCAAAACCGTCAGACCATGCTCCTGTAATCGCAACTTTTGAAGGTTTGTAATGAAATTTGTATTAGTTTTTTTAATATTAGCTTTGTCAAGTACAATAAAAGCAGAAGAAAAAATATTTAACCTAATGGGAACTTATGCAATCATAGATTTATCAGAAGAAGAAAAAGCATATGAATCTTATAGATACTTAAAAGAAATAGAAAACAAACTTTCAGACTACCTAGAAGATTCAGAAATATCCCAGATAAACAAAATGGCAGGAATAAAGCCTGTAAATGTAAGTCCATTAACATTTGAAGTTATAGAAAAAGCTCTACAAATATGTAATCAAACAAAAGGTGCATTTGATATAACCGTGGGTTCAATTACAATTAATTACAAAAGAAAAAAAATTATTCCTTTAGAAAAAGCAAAAAAATTAGTAAACTGTAAAGATTTAATATTGGATAAAAAAAATCAAACAGTTTTCTTAAAGAAAAAGTATATGGCTATAGATTTAGGAGGAATAGGAAAAGGCTTTGCTGTTGAAAAAGTATACGAGTATATCAAACAAAAAGAAGGCTTTATATCAATTGCAGGAGATATGAAAGTTTGGGGACAAAAAAGAAAAATAGCTGTATACAATCCAATCAACAAATCTATACTAATGGAAGCAGTCAATAAAAAAGATGTCTGTGTATCAACATCCGGAAACTACTTCCAAGAACATATAATAGGAAAATCAACAGATTTAATACAGGTAACTGTATTTTACGATGAATGCTCTTTTACAGATGCAACATCTACCGGGATTTTTGCAATGGATAAAAAATTCAGAGAAAACTTTCTAAAAGATGCAGATTTTGGATACCTGATAATATATAAAAATGGTAAAGTTGAGTTTAATAAAAAGATTTTTGATTTCTTGGAAGAAATGAGATTTTATCCTTTTTAAGAGGTTTATATGATTTTAATCATTTATTTTTTACTTTACTTGATTGAGAATAAATCTCAATATTTTTTAAAGGAGGATAAAAGCCATGTCAGTAAAGCAGTGTGTATCAGAAGTAGAAAAAGTCTCTTACAATATTGAAAAAATCTTAGAAAAGACAGATTCTAACAAAGAGAAAATTGAACTGTTCTCCACTTACTACAAAATGTTAATTTTACTGCAAGATTCAATTATAAACATTACATATCCAAAAAAGAAAAGAATATGATTTTTTGTTAATGCTTATCATTGAGATTTAGTCTCAATTTAATTATAATTAACACGCAAAACTTCTTCATGATAGTAACCTCCAATTTAAGTGGCAGGAACTTTTCCTGCCGGATTTTTAAAAGAAAATAAATTTTGCCTTCATGGTAAACCTCCTGTTAAACTTGCTTAAAGCGGGTTAAAGACCCGCTTTTTAAATAAAAAAGCAGGTGATGGAAAATGAAAGTAACATTTATAGAATCCTTGATTTTGTTTTTGACGGAAGTTTTTACCATTTTTTTGGGTTATTATAACTCTTGACAACTGATTATGACGAAATTTGAAAACTTATCATTGAAATTAAATCTCAAAATCGATACAATTTAATAAAATTTTTAGGAGGTGCAGTATGAAAAAGGTTGTTTTATCTACAGCTATTTTTTCAAGTTTTACTTTAGTTGCACAGGCTGATGAAAATAGGATAAAAGCTCTTGAGGAGCAAATTAAAATATTGCAACAAGAAATCCAAGAACTAAAACAATCCAGTAAAAAAACAGAAGAACTTAGTAAGGAAACGGAAATCATAAAAGAAGAAATTAGAAATTTAAAACTTGAGGTAGCTATACCTGAGTTAGAATTAAAATCTTTCTATGGTCTTGGACCTGCTGCTTCAAAAGCGTACTTTAATCCAAAAGGGTTATCAATAGGTGGTTATGGAGAGCTAACTTTTGTTCATAACGATGTAAATGCTAGGGGTGGAGCGAAGAATATAGCAGATGTTGAGAGATTTATTTTATACATTGGCTACAGCTTTAGTGAAAAAATAAAATTTAACTCTGAACTTGAATTAGAGCATGCATCTACATTCGGTAGCCATGGAACAGGTGGTGGATATTTTAAAGCTGAGTTTGCAGCCTTAGACTTTTTATTAAATGAAAAATTCAACATCAGAAGTGGTTTGGTTTTAATGCCAGTAGGAATAATTAACGAAGTTCACGAACCACCAACATTTCCAAGTGCACAACGTCCTTTCTTTGAGAGAAGAATCTTAATGTCTACTTGGGAAGAAATGGGGATAGGTGCATACGGAAAGGTAGGTCCTTTAGAGTATAAAGCATACCTTATTAATGGTCTTATGTTAAAAGGAGGTGGAGATTACAGTTCTGTTGAACCTTTGAAAAATGTTAGACAAAGAGGTGCAAGAGCTGTAGCTGACAGATTTGGATTTACAGGAAGAGTTGATTATAATCTACCTAACAACTTGAAAATAGGTGCTTCCTTAGTTCATGCTGATATACAATCTAAAGGTGGTTCT
>NZ_DAIDMN010000098.1 GCF_027448985.1 Sulfurihydrogenibium sp. | reverse complement strand
AGTGGTAGTTTTACTTTATGATACCACTGGAGGTTTTTTATTTCATCTTTTTTTCGAATTGGAAATTAGGGTTATAACAAAAATTTTGAATTTATTAAAATTTTCTGATATCATAATGTATGAATTTTATGAAAGAAAGGAGGAGTGTATGCACGTAGGGATAAATCTTGACCAAACCCTTTTCATTCAACTGGGACTTTTTTTAGTATTTATGTTCGTAATGAAAAAAATCTACTTTGACCCTTACCTTCAAGCGTTTGAAGAAAGAGAATCCACAGTAAAGAAACTTTTGGAAGAAGCTCAAATCAACAATCAACAAGCCCAAGAGATATTAAAAGAGGTAGATACAATACTATCAAAAGTTAAAGAGGAAAGTAAAAAAATATTGGACCAGTCAAGTAGAGAAACAAACCAAATGGTGGCAGAAATAATAAGAAAAGCTCAGGAAGAAGCTGAGAAAGAGATAGAAGATGCAAAGAAAGACATCGATAGAGTGGTTGAAATAGAAATGAAAGCTTTAGATGTTGCTATCGAAAGAATAGCTGAGAAGATAGTTGACAAATTAACTCTAAAGGAGAAGGCAGCATGAAAAAAGCTTTTTTAATGAGTCTATTTTTTGTGGGATTATCTATAGCTTCTGAAAGTGGAGAAGAATCGGGAGTACTTTTATGGAAAGCTGTTAACACAGTTATACTACTTGGAATAATTGCTTACTTTGGTGGAAAACACATTAAGAAATTTTTAAACGATAGAAGACAATCGGTTGCAAATATGGTTTTGGAAGCACAAAAAGCAAAGGAAGATAGTATAAAAGCATTAGAAGAAGCTAAAAGAAAGTTAGAAGAAGCCAACTACAAATTAGAAGAAGGGATTAAACTTGCAAAGGAAACTGCTGAAAATGAGAGAAAACATGCATTAGCCCAGGCTAATGAGATAGCTGAAAGAATAAAGTCTCAAGCAAAAGAAACTATTAACATAGAGATTAAGAGAGCTGAACTTAAACTGAAAAAGTACGCGACTCAAAAAGCTATTGAAGTAGCACAAACTTTGTTGAATCAAAAAGTAGACCCTGAAACAAGTAAAGCAATTATAAATAAGACTATAAAAAAATTGGAGGCTTAAAGTGAAGGTTGACAAAAAATTTATGAAAAATTTAGTTAAAAAAATTATAAAAACCGTTGGTTCTAACGAAGAAAAACTATCTCAAATATCAAAAAGTTTAGATATACTTGCAAATCTTTACAAATCAAGCACTTTGTTTAGAAATATTATCCTCAGTCCTAAAATACCTTTTGAAGAAAAGGAAAAAGCTTTATCCAAGGTTTTTTCAGCTATTAACATTCCGGATGAGGTAAAACCTTTTATCATCTTTGCAGTAAAAGAGAACAAAGGAAATATTCTAAAAGAGTTAAACAAGGCGTTTAGATTTGAAGTGGAGAAGTTCTTTGCAACAGTTCAAGGAGAGGTTATAACAGCATACCCTATAGAAGAAGAACTTTTAAACGAAATTAGAAATGTAATAGAATCTAAAATAGGAAAAAAAGTAGAATTTACAGTAAAAGAGGACAAAAGTATAATCGGTGGTGCAGTAATAAAAGCCGGTAGTTATATTTTGGATACATCGGTTAGAAACTACTTAAATCAATTACAAAAGACTTTAACAAGATTTTAATATATCAGGAGGTTAGAGATAGATGTCTGTAATAAGAGCTGATGAAGTTTTAGAACAGTTGAACCAACAACTTCAAGAATTTGAAGCCACAGCAAAACTTGAAGAGATTGGAACGGTTATCCAAGTAGGTGATGGTGTTGCTCGTATCTATGGGCTTGAAAAAGCAATGATGGGTGAGATGCTTGAGTTTGAGAATGGCGTTGTAGGTGTAGTATTTAACCTTGAAGAAGACAACGTTGGTGCGGTTCTACTTGGTTCTGACGTAAATGTAAAAGAAAACAGTATTGTAAAAAGAACAGGAAGAATTTTATCTATTCCAGTTGGAAAAGGATTACTTGGAAGAGTTGTGGACGGTCTTGGAAATCCTATAGATGGAAAAGGACCACTAACTGACATAGCATACTACTCTCCAGTTGAAAAAATTGCTCCCGGCGTTGTAAAGAGAAAATCAGTTCACGAACCGCTTCAAACAGGTATTAAAGCGATAGACGCAATGATTCCAATAGGTAGAGGACAAAGGGAGCTTATAATCGGTGATAGAGCAACAGGGAAAACAACAATTGCAATAGACACTATACTAAATCAAAAAGGTCAAGGTGTTTACTGTATCTACGTTGCGATAGGCCAAAAAAGAGCAAACGTTGTTCATATAGTTGAAACATTACAAAAATACGGTGCTATGGAGTACACAACCGTTGTAGCAGCTACAGCTTCTGACCCAGCTACTATGCAGTACATAGCACCATTCGTTGGATGTACAATAGGTGAGTACTTCAGAGATAACGGAATGCATGCCCTTGTAATTTATGATGACCTTACAAAACATGCTTACGCTTACAGACAGTTATCACTACTATTAAGAAGACCACCAGGAAGGGAAGCTTATCCGGGTGATGTTTTCTATCTCCATTCAAGACTTTTAGAGAGAGCAGCTAAACTAAACGATGAACTTGGAGCAGGTTCATTAACAGCCTTACCAATAATTGAAACCCAAGCAGGTGACGTTGCAGCTTACATTCCTACAAACGTTATATCTATCACAGACGGTCAGATATTCCTTGAAGCAGACCTCTTCTACAAAGGTATAAGACCAGCTATTAACGTTGGTATATCCGTTTCAAGGGTTGGTGGTGCAGCTCAAATTAAAGCAATGAAACAAGTTGCGGGGACATTAAGACTTGACCTTGCACAGTTTAGAGAGCTTGAAGCTTTCGTTCAGTTTGCATCGGACCTTGATAAAGCAACCCAGGCTCAAATCGCAAGAGGTCAAAGAATGGTTGAGTTATTAAAACAACCACCTAACCAACCAGTTCCTGTAGAGAAACAGGTTGCCATCATATACATAGCAGGACAAGGATATTTAGATGATGTACCTGTTAACGCAATTCAAAAATTTGAAAAAGAATTTTACACATTCTTAGATACAGAAAAACCGGATATTTTAGAAGCAATAAGAAGAGAAAAAGCTTTAACAGATGATATTAAAGCAAAACTTGATGCGGCTGTAAAAGAGTTCAAACAAAAAGTCGCATTCTAAGGAGCTGAAAGATGGCTAAATTATCGCCAAGAGATATTAAAAGAAAGATAAACGGTATAAAAAATACAAGAAGAATAACATCCGCTATGAAGATGGTTTCTGCGGCTAAATTGAGAAAAGCCCAGAACCTTCTTTATGCTACAAGACCTTACTCGGAAAAACTTTACGAACTAATATCGGACCTCTCTATTTACATAGATAGAGAATCCCATCCTCTTTTGGCTAAAAGAGAAGTAAAATCTGTAGATTTAATCGTTGTTACAGCTGACAGAGGACTGGCAGGAGCATTTAACTCTAACGTTTTGAAAGCCACTTGGAGAGAAATACAAAACCTTCAATCTCAAGGGAAAAACGTAAATTTAGTTTTGATAGGAAGGAAAGCTGTTAACTTCTTTAAAAGTAAAGGGTTAAATATAGTTGCATCTTATGAAGATGTCTATAGAAATCAAATGAATCTATCTTTTACTTCTATGCTTGGTGGAATAATTTCTTCAAGATTCATAGAAGAAAAAACGGATGCTGTCTATTTGATAAACAACGAACTTATAACTTCATCAACCTACGAAACAAAAATAAGAGAAATTTTACCTTTGGAACCAAAACAAACTTCAAGTAAAAAGTACGATGAAATGACAATCTACAACATAGAACCTTCTAAAGAGGAAGTTTTAACATCATTACTACAAAGGTATATCAACTTTCAACTGTATAGAGCGTTGGTAGAATCTTCAACGGCAGAACATTCAGCAAGAATGATAGCAATGGACAACGCTACCAAAAATGCTGGGGAAGCTATTAGAAAGTGGACCATCATCTTTAACAAAGCGAGACAAGAAGCTATTACAACAGAGCTAATAGACATTATTAACGCTGCTGAAGCGATTAAGTAAAAATTAAGGAGGAATATAGATGGCAAAAGGAAGAGTGGTTCAGATTATAGGACCGGTAGTTGACGTTGAGTTTCCGGAAGGACAATTACCGGCA
>NZ_DAIDMN010000097.1 GCF_027448985.1 Sulfurihydrogenibium sp. | reverse complement strand
GCCTACTTCTTCTCCAAAAACTATTTTTCTTAGATTTCCTTTTTTCTTTATGTTGAAAACAGCTATGGGAAGTTTGTTTTCCATACATAAGGTTAATGCTGTATGGTCCATAACTTTGAGGTTTTTGTTGATTGCATCTAAGTATGTTATTTCTTTTAATAAAACAGCATCCGGATGTTTTACTGGGTCTTTATCGTATATTCCGTCAACTTTTGTTGCTTTTAAAAGTAAGTCAGCTTTTATTTCTGCAGCTCTTAGTGCTCCTGTTGTATCCGTTGTAAAAAACGGGCTGCCGGTTCCGGCAGCAAAGATAACTATCCTTCCTTTTTCAAGATGTCTTATCGCTCTTCTTCTTATGTATGGTTCAGCAATTTGTCTCATTTCAATAGCAGACATAACTCTTGTTGGAACATCTTTTTTTTCTAAAGCATCTTGAAGAGCAAGTGCATTCATCACCGTTGCCAGCATTCCCATGTAATCGGCAGTTGCTCTATCCAATCCCATCTCCGTGCCTTTTATTCCACGGAAAATGTTTCCGCCACCAATTACTATGGCTATCTGTACTCCGATATCGTAAACATCTTTTATTTCATCACAAAGTTCACTTACAAATTGGGGGTCTATGCCGTATTCTTGTTCCCCCATCAAAGCTTCACCAGAAAGTTTAAGCAGTATTCTTTTATAAACTAAAGGCAAGTTTTACTCTCCTAATTCGTATCTGCAAAATCTTCTTACTTGTATGTTTTCTCCAATTTTTGCTATGTACTCTTTTATTAGTTCTTCTACAGTTTTTTTATCATCTTTTATGTAAGGTTGTTCGTAAAGGCATACTTCTTTGTAAAATTTCTCTAATTTTCCTTCTGCTATCTTTTCTGCTATATGAGCAGGTTTTCCTTCCGCTATCGCAGCTTCTCTTGCGATTTCACCTTCTTTTTCTACTACTTCCCTTGGTACATCTTCTCTTTTTACGTATTGAGGCTTCATCGCAGCTATTTGGAGTGCTATTTCGTTTGCAAGTTCTTTGAAAAGCTCGTTTCTTGCTACAAAATCTGTTTCACAGTTGAGTTCCAGTAGAACTCCTATTCTTCCACCTGCATGAATGTAAGCATGAATTAATCCTTCTTTTGTTTCTCTTCCGGCTTTTTTAGCAGCTTTTGCTACACCTTTTTTTCTTAATATCTCAACAGCTAATTCTAAATCTCCATTAGCTTCTTCTAACGCGGATTTACATTCGAGCATTCCTGCTCCGGTCACTTCCCTCAATGTTTTTACTAATTTTGCATCTACAGCCATCTTAAACTTCCTCCTTTGCTTCTTCTACTGCTTCTTTTGCTTCTTTTTCTATTATTTCAGATAGTCTTTCTTCTTTGGAGTAATTCTTAGCTCCCATATATCCAGATTCAACTATTTCGGACTCTTTTGCAAGTAATTCTTCTTCTATGGTTCTTGTTTCTACAGCTGTTCCTAAACTTTCTCTCATTTTCTTTCCTTCTATTACAGCATCAGCAATTTTAGAAGTTATAAGGCTTATGGCTTTTATAGCATCGTCGTTTCCTGGAATTGGATAATCTATTTTGTCTGGGTCACAGTTTGTGTCTGCTATAGCAACAACGGTAACACCAAGTTTGTTAGCTTCCGTAACAGCAAGGTCTTCTCTTACTGTATCTACTACAAAAATTATGTCTGGTACTCTGTTCATATCAACGATACCTTTTAAATACTTTTCAAGTTTTTCTTTTTGCTTTCTTAGTTTCATCACTTCTTTTTTCGGTAATATTTCAAAAGCCCCTTCTGCTTCCATTTTTTGAAGCTTTCTTAGTTTTGCTATACTTTTTCTAACAGTTTGGAAATTTGTAAACATTCCACCAAGCCATCTGTAGTTAACATAGTAAGCACCACATCTTTGAGCTTGCTCTTCAATAATAGATTGTGCTTGTTTTTTTGTGCCAAGGAAAAGGATTTCTGCTCCGTTTGCAACTTCGTTGATTACAAAGTCAATAGCTTGTTTGAAAAGAGGAACCGTTTTTGATAGGTCGATGATGTGAATGCCGTTTCTTTTTGTGTATATGTACGGCTTCATTTTAGGGTTCCATCTTCTAACCTGATGTCCAAAGTGAACTCCGGCTTCTAAAAGCTCTCTCATGCTAACTTCTACTGACATAAAAATACCTCCTATAAGGGTTTTTTTCTTCCGCCTTCTCTAAGTTTTAACCCTGTAAAAGGGCAACCCTTTAAGAGAAAGCGTGCTTAATTAAGTAAATTATTATATCACATTTTCTAATAGATAGTATATAGTTGGAACCGTCAAAAAACTTAAAACAATTCCCAAAGCAACTGATGATACTGCTATATCTTTATCTAAGTTTGCTTCTATTACAAATATGGATGCTAAAACCATTGGAGGCATTGCAAGTTGTAAAACTGCAACTTTCCAAGGAAGCGTTAAGGAAATGCCTAAGATTAAAATGATAGTTAAAAATGATAATGGAAGTAAAATATGTTTTATAAGTAAAACGAAAGATATTACTTTTAAATTTTTTCCTATCGCGGAAAATTTTAAATTCATACCTACTGAAAAAAGAATCAGTGGTATGACGGTAGAACCAAGTGTATCAAGAATTTTGATGATTAAATCCGGAAGTGTAAATGGTTTTAACATTAACCCTATTAAAAGGGCTAAAAATGGCGGAAAAAGAAAGAGTTTTTTGATATCAAAATTGAAAGATGCTTCTCCTTTTGCATAGGATATTAAAATTGGTGCCATTATAAAAATTGGTAAAAACATTGCAACATTATCAAATATTACAGCGTATCTTAGGCCTTCCTGACCATATAAAGATAAGATATATGGATATCCTAAAAATCCTGTATTTGCAAAGGTTGAAACCATTGCAAAAGATATAGCTGATTTTTTGTTTAATTTTAGTATTTTTGTTGCAACATGGTACGAAAAAAATATGTTGATTATCAACATAATCCATCCTGCTAAAAGAGTCATAAAAACATCTGATGTAAATTTTAAATGGTATATGTTGTTTATCACTAAAGCAGGAAAGCCTACATACATTATAAAATCTACGTAAGATTTTGAATAACTCTGAGGAAAGATTTTTAGCTTTTTGTAAATGTAGCCTAATGAAAAAAAGAAAAAGATGATAGCTAAATTGTTAAACATTTATTAACTTTTTTACTTTCTTTTTCTTCTTTCCATCCGGTTTTTGTACTTTATTACCTTTTTCTTTTTCTCTTCTTCTTTGTTTGTTTCTGTCTTTTTCAGTGTTTTTTCTGCTTCTTTTTCTTTTTTGGCTTTTTCTTCCTCTAAAACTTCTTCCGATTGAACTTGGAGTTTGTAAAGGTATTCTAATGTGTTGTATTTTAACTTAAACATCATATCTTCGAAAAGTTCAAAAGATTCTTTTTTATACTCTACCAATGGGTCTCTTTGAGCGTATCCTCTTAGGTAAACACTTTCTCTCAATCTATCAAGATTATGTAGGTGGTCTTTCCAAAGGTTGTCTAAAACTTGCAATGTCATGTATCTTTCAAACTCTCTCATTAAAGAGCTTCCAAGTTTCTCTTCTTTTTGGTTGTAAAAATCTTCAAGTTGCTTTAGTATGTGTTCTTCTAACTCTTTTCTATCCCATTCTTTATCCGTTGAAATGTTTACGTCTACACCAAGCCACTCTTTGAATGTTTTTTTGAGTTCTTCGATATCCCATTTTTCTTGGTACTCTTCTGCCGGAGCGTATTTATCTAAGAAGTATAAAACAACGTCTGTAAGCCAAAGTTTTATCTCGTCTTTTAGGTTTATTCCTTCAAGTATATCTCTTCTTAAAGAGTATATTACTTGTCTTTGTTTATTCATTACATCGTCAAATTCGAGTAGTCTCTTCCTTATTTGGAAGTTTTGTCCTTCTACTCTTTTTTGTGCATTTTCTATAGCTTTTGATACCATTGTACTTTCTATTGGTTCGTTTTCCGGAATCTTTAGTCTATCCATTAAAGCTTTAAGTCTGTCTCCTCCAAATAGTCTGAGTAAATCGTCTTCAAGAGATAGGTAAAATCTGGAGCTTCCTGGGTCTCCTTGTCTTCCGGCTCTACCTCTTAGCTGGTTGTCTATCCTTCTACTTTCGTGTCTTTCTGTTCCTATTACTGCTAATCCTCCAAGTTCTATTACCTTTTGTTTTTCTTCCT
>NZ_DAIDMN010000096.1 GCF_027448985.1 Sulfurihydrogenibium sp. | reverse complement strand
TCAAGCTAATTAAGGATATAGTCACAAGACTTGAAGAGAGGATAAAGGATGAGTTATCAAGAAGAACTTAAAAAGCTGAGAAAACAGATAGACCAAATAGATGAAACAATTTTAGAACTTATAAATAAAAGAGCGTTACTTGCTAAAGAAGTAGGGGAGATAAAGAAAAAGAATAATCTTCCAATTTTTGTTCCATCTAGAGAAAAGGAGATTTTTGAAATAATAGAAAAGTTAAACAAAGGACCTCTTTCAAATGACACAGTAAAACATATTTTTAGAGAAATAATATCAGCTTGTAGAAGTGTAGAAGAAAATATCAAAGTTGCATACTTAGGACCAAAAGCAACATTTACTCATCAAGCAAGTTTAAAGTATTTTGGTAGTGCTGTAGACCATATTCCGGTTTCAACGATAAAAGATGTTTTTGAGGAGATTGTAAAGAAAAAAGCTGACTTCGGTGTTGTTCCGGTTGAGAATACGATAGAAGGAGTTGTTAACTACACGCTTGATATGTTTTTGGATTATGATTTAAAGATAATAGGAGAAGTGATATTAGAAATATCTCTTCATTTGATGAGTATTAACACGAATATAAATGAAATACAAAAAATATACAGTCATAAATTTGCTATTGCGGAGTGTAGAGATTGGCTTTTAAAGAATATGCCCCATGCCCAAATAATAGAGGTAGAAAGTACAGCAAAAGCTGCAGAAATGGCGAGAGATGATTATGAAGCAGCAGCTATAGCCAGTGAATCTGCTGCAACCATTTACGGTCTTCACATTTTAGAAAGAAAGATAGACAAACATCTTTATAACTTTACAAGATTTTTGATAATAGGTAAAGATATACCACAACCAACTGGAAACGATAAAACTACCTTTATATTCTCTGTAAAAAACGAGGTTGGCGCTTTGTATAAAGCTTTGGAGCCTTTTTATAAAAATCAGATAAATATGACAAAAATAGAGTCAAGACCATCAAAGAAGGAAGCTTGGGATTACATATTCTTTACCGATATAGAAGGTCATATTCAAGATGATAAGGTTTCTAAAACTTTACAAGAGCTTAAAAGTAATGTACCATTTTTCAAAATACTTGGTTCTTATCCTAAAGCTCAGGATGTTTAGTTTTGTATATGAGATAAAATCCTACAAATAAAAATAAAGCATCAAAAGAAAATATGAAGTAGTAAGGAATATTTCCTACGGAAGCAATAGCTGCAATTATGGAAGTTCCATACCAGTATAAAACAATAGATAAAAATCCCATAAAAGTAATTAACTTATTTTTATTCCATATGAATCCGGATATAAAAACAGCTAACACGAAAGGAGATATCACAGTTGCTAATTTTTGATAAAACTGACTCCAAAAGTAAGAAGCATCATAACCGTAGTTTTGAGCTATTTTTGCCACTTTGTAAACTTGACTCAATGAAACAGGTTTTTTTTCTTTTATCAACTTTTTAATTTTTTCCGTGTCAACTCCTATACTAAGTTGTATCTTTTCAAATTTTGAAACTTTAACGTCTTCTATACTTTTTGATAAAACTTCTTTTCCATTGAAAAGGTCAATCCTATCCGGATTAACTTTAAAGTCAGATGCTTCCCACCTTTCGTAAGGGTTAAAATCTTTATCCATTTTTATTATCACAATCTCTTTTCCAATCTTTTTTTCTAAATCGAAAAAATCAAAGTAAATGAAAGTTTTTTCATCAAGTTTTAACCATAGATTATAAGCAATTGCTTTTTCATTATCTAAGGGTTGATTTTTCAGTCTTTGATAAGTTTCTGTATATATTCTATTTGTTTTTGGCATTAAAAGTTCAAGGTTAAGAAGTTGTATAAATGAAACTATCACAGAAAAAATTATTATTCTAGATGAAATGTAGTTTAAAGATATACCATTTAAAAGGATAGGATAAATCTCTCTACTTTTTATTAAATCGTTTGCAACTAAAAAAGCTGATATTGTAAGAGATACAGGAATAATGTAGTAGAAATTTTCCGGAAGTTTTGCAAAAATGTAAATCAGCATCAAACTAAAATCTTGAACTTTACTTTTTCTAATAATCTCTATAAGCTCTACCAAAACAGAGACTAAAGAAAAAGCCGGGAATATAACAAACAAATAAGCCGTTAATTTCCTATAAATATAAACGTCAAAAAGTCTCATCAGTAAATGAGTGCTGTAAGGAAGTAATCTAAAATCAGTATTAAAACAGATGCCACAACAACAGCTGTAGTTGTAGACCTACCTACACCTTCTGCTCCACCTTTTGTTATGTATCCAAAGTATGAAGTGATGATAGTTAAAACTCCACCAAAAACAGCTGCTTTATACAGTCCACCGAATATATCTTTTAACTCTGTAAAATCTTTTAATTTTTCCCAGTACATGTATTCATTGATACCGTATATATAAACGGAAGTAAAATAACCACCAATTACACCACTTATATACGATAAAACTGTTAAAGCAGGAACCATAAAAATGGCTGCAATGAATCTTGGAGAAACTAAGTAACTGTATGGATTAACAGCCATAACTTCAAGAGCATCTATCTGTTCTGTTATTCTCATAGTCCCAATATTTGCAGCGATTGCAGAACCTGACCTTGCTGTTACAAGTAAAGCAACCAATACCGGAGATAACTCTCTTGCTAAAGATAGTGATACTAAAGCACCCATTAAAAATTCAGCGTTGAATTTATGAAAAGTTGGATACGTTTCTACTACTAAAACACCACCGGTAAAAAATCCGGTTAGTATAATGAGTAAAGCTGCATTTACTCCTATATCTTCCATATACTTTAAAATATGTTTTATTTTAGGAGGTCTTTTAAAAGTTGCTGTTATCGTTTTTAGAAAGAAAAAGGTTATCTCTCCTGTATGTTCAATAAATTTTATAAAAAACATGCTAAAAATCTACCCCTTCATCGTATTCTTCAATTTCTTGATAATTTTCATTAAGCTCTTCTTCTATATTATTATCACTTGTTTTAGCTAAATTTTCAAATTTTGTTATCTCTTTAATAAATGCTAAGTTGACCGTTCCAGTAGGACCATTTCTTTGTTTTGCTATAATTATTTCGGCAAGACCTTCTTCCTGTGGTGAAGGGTTTTTCTTGTAATACTCAGGTCTATGTATAAACAAAACAAGGTCTGCATCTTGTTCAATGCTATTGTGGACTATTATATCATTTGCAACAAAATTGTGAACTTCCGGAACGGTCATATCATAAACTTCTTCTTCTCCAATGTATTTAATTTCTACAATTTTATCCCAGTAAATATCTGAATTAGCTAATACAGTAGCTATATAATCACCAATTTTTAATTGGTCTAATCTAACCCAACCGTCAACAGTTAGGAATGGATGATTTGCAGAAGCCTTTATCTCTTTTCCAGAATAGGTTTTTAATAAATAAATACTTTTTATTCCGGATGGAAAAACCTTTGATACATGAAATTTTTTTATTTTGTAATCTTTGTCTAATGCATAGGTATTAAAAGTTTTGCCTACTAAATCTTTTATTGGAATCCGTTTACCAGTATCAGCATCAATAATCAATGTATCACCGGTTAAACATCCGCTTTCTCTTAGGTCTGCAAGCTGAGGACGTTTGTCTGCTCTCATCTCAGCTTGACGAGATAACTGTGCTAACGCTATGACTGGTATTGAAAGTTCTTTTGCTAAGGATTTTAATCCCCTTGATATTTCTGCTACTTCTTGCTGACGGTTTTCAACTCTTCTATGGGACCTCAGTAGTTGAAGGTAATCAATAACAATTATCTTTATATCTTTTTCTTTTTTTAGTCTTCTTGCTTTTGCTTTTAAATCTAAAATAGATAATGATGCGGTATCATCTATAAATAAAGGTGCTTTCATCATTTTTAATGAGCTCAAAGTTATCTTTTCTATTTCAGATTCATTTAGAAATCCAGATCTTATTTTTTTCAGTGGTATTCTTGTCTCTTCTCCAAGTAACCTCATCGCTATCTGCTCTTTTGACATTTCTAATGAAAAGAAAGCCGAAGGAATGTTTTCTAAAACAGATAGATGGTGTAGTATTGATAAAGCAAAACTTGTTTTTCCCATTCCTGGTCTTGCTGCTATTATTACAAGGTCTCCAGGATGAAAACCTGTTGTAAGCCTGTCTAAATCGTAAAAACCGGATGGAATACCAGTAACAACAGTTTCTTTTTTTGCAAGTTCATTTATTATTTTTAAAGTTTCTTTTAAAACTTCTC
>NZ_DAIDMN010000095.1 GCF_027448985.1 Sulfurihydrogenibium sp. | reverse complement strand
CCAGATACCTACTGATTGTTCCTAAAGCCCCACCCAAAGCTAAAACTAAATACTTATCCATTATTTAAAAACTCTTTTAATTTCTCCATTTCGTACTTTCCGCCTAAAAACACAGGTACCCTTTGATGAATATCGGTAGGTTTTATATCTAAAATATCTTCCTTTCCGGTTGTAGCTATTCCTCCTGCTTGTGTGATTAAAAACGCCATCGGAGAGCCTTCGTACAGAAGTCTTAGTTTGCCGTTTTTGTTTTTGGAGTCTGCCGGATAAGCAAACATTCCACCCTTTATTAAAGTTCTATGAACGTCTGCAACCATAGAGCCTATGTACCTTGAAGTATAACCTTCTTCCTTCAAAGATTCTATGTATTCTTTTAAACCTTTATCTATCCATTTTTTATCGTTTGATTCATTTATTGAGTATATCTTACCTTTCTCAGGTATTTTTATATTTGGATGAGAAAGTAAGTACATCCCTACAGCTGGGTCAAGTGTAAAACCGTTGACACCATTTCCTGTTGATAAAACAAACATTGTAGAAGAACCGTAAATGATGTATCCAGCTGCAACTTGTTTACAACCTTCTTGTAAAAAGTCTGATACATCTGAGTTTACTCTTTTATGGATTGAGAAAATTGTTCCTATGCTGATGTTAACATCTATATTTGAAGAGCCATCTAAAGGGTCAAAAGCAATTATATACTTTCCGTTTTTCCCTTCTTCCGGATAGATAGGCTCATCTAACTCTTCAGATGCTAAGGCAAAAAACTCTCCAGATTGAGATAGATACTGAATCATTATGTTATTTGCAAGCTCATCTAACTTTTGGACTTCTTCACCTTGTATATTCGTTTTTCCAGCTTTTCCCAAAACATCTGCAAGTCCTGCCATTCTAACGTGAGACGCTATAACCTTTGTTGCTGACTCGATGGCTACCAAAGCTCTTGACAGTGAACCTGTCGCATTTGGATACTTTCTTTCCTCTTCCAATATAAAGCTGTTTAAGTCTGTACCTATTTTTGCCATTTTAAGCCTCCGCTTCCTTTTTAAACTCCTTTATTCTTGGTATGAATCTTCTATCCGTTATTCTCTGGTAAAGGTAATGAAAGTCTATTGCTTTGTAGTATGATTTAACAATCATCTTTACAAGTTCACAAACCAAATCATCACCTTCCACACAATGTTTCATCATATCCAAAATAAGGTCCTCTAAGGATAGAACATTAAAAATCTCTTCTTTATCAACCTCTATTTGGTTTAATGTTCCTGTTAAAAGGTAAAAATCCTTGCTTACTTCTACATTTATATCGTCTTTGAGCCATAAATCTCCAAATTTTTGATATCCAAGGTTTGATAAAACGTTTTCTAAAAGAGGTAAATCCGGATAAAGCAAAGATATTATGTTGGCAGGGTAAAGACCCTGCGTATAAACTGTTAAGGCAAATTTACCTACGATGATTGGTTTATGTTTTACTTTGGCTTTGTCAAACTCTTTGTATATTTCTTTTATAGCTTTTATCTGTTTGTCTAACAATTAGTCCGCTCCGGCTTCTAATTTTATATCTTGAGCTTTTTGTTGAACGTCTTTTGTAGAACCTTTTACATAAGATGTTTTTATAAGTTTTATGTATTTATCAGTATACTCTTTTGTTCCAAAAACGTTCAGCTTTTCAAATAAAAATTCAAACTTCTTTTCTATTGCATCTAATATCTCTTCTTTATTTTCTAAAGTCCACCACTGGTATTTAAAGGGACCCATTCCTCTTTTTCTGGATTTGTATAAAAACTGCTCTCTTGTCATTCCTTCTTTCCACTCATCTTTAAAGTTTTCTTCTATGAATTTATAAACTTCCTCTTTGAATCTTTCAGGAGCCAAGTCAAACATTATGTTTTGAAAGCCGGTTGCAAGGTGAATTTCACAGCAGTTGTTTTGAGGAAATTTATCAAATAGTTCTTCCGGTAATGTGGAAGCTCCATGTTGAACTGTCCCACCAAGTCCATATTTTTTTCTTGCTACTTCTCCAATGTTTTTCAAAACATCAAAATCAAGTTTTACCTTTGCCACCGTTCCATCAGGAAGAGGAATACCACCATGCTCTGTTCCGGTTTGAACTGACATTTTTGATATTCCTGGTTTTTTGTTTATCGTTTGAAGATAACCTTCCATAAACGCTTCAAACTCTTCAACTGTTGAATTTTTTCCTCCTATGTGCCCTATCTCTGCACCTATCGATACATCTATTCCTTGTGGCTGAATCTCTCTTATATAGTCTGTCATTTTTGCTGTATTTAAGTAATTATGGTACTGTTGCTCTTTTAAAGACTCTTTAGAATAATCAACCAATGTAGATGGGTCTATGTCTATGTTGAAAAATCCGGCATCCATGGCTTCTTTAGTAAGCTCTTTTATGGCGTTTAACTCCTTTTCCGGATTTTCAAAGTACTTTTTAGCAGAAAACTGGAAGTGGTCACCTTGAATGAAAACAGGACCTTTATATCCCTCTTTTACAGCCGCAGCCAAAACACAGGAAGCATACTCAGAAGGTCTTTGGTAGGTGTACTCTATCTCAGATTTAGCTATCTCAAAAATCATAGCTCCTATGTTATTTTTTAAAGCTACCTTAAACATTCTTCTTGCCACATCATAGGTCATTCCTCTTATGTTAACAGCTGGAGTTGTGAAATCTTTTGTTTCTCCTCTACCCATCGCCATATAAAGTTCATGGATTGATGAAGCAACTGCACCATACTCATTTGCAATCTCTCTAATCAAGTACTTAACTTCTTCTTTAAGGTTGTAATCCTTTGAAAACACAGCGGTATAAATTAGGTCATCTATAACTTCTTCTCTTAACTTTTTTTCATCTAAAATGCAAACTTTACCATTTTCAAAAGAAACAACATTTTCCAATATTTGTTTTACCTGCTCTAAATTTTCCAAGATGTTTGCCATGTTTTCCCTCCGGATAAAGTTTTAAGATTATTATAACATTTTAGCTTTTATTTGTGTTATAATTTGATAAAAATCATATCAGGAGGACTCAGATGGAAAGAACATTAGTTTTAGCAAAACCGGATGCGGTTAGAAAAAATGTTGTGGGTAAAATCATTTCAAGATTCGAAGAGGAAGGATTTAAGCTTGTAGCTTTAAAAAAGCTAAAACTAACAAAAGAGCAGGCAGGTAAGTTTTATATAGTTCACAAAGAAAGACCATTTTACGAGGAACTTTGTGAATTTATGTCATCTGGACCTATTGTAGCAATGGTTTGGGAAGGAGAAAATGTAATAGCAAGAGTAAGAGAGATAATGGGAGCAACGGACCCATCAAAAGCAGCGGAAGGAACTTTAAGAAAGCTCTACGGAACAAACGTTGGAGAAAATGCGGTCCATGGCTCTGATTCTCCGGAATCTGCAGCATACGAAATACCGTTTTTCTTCAGTGGGTTAGAAATTGTTGAATAAATATGTGATATTTATAATACTTTTTCTAATAAGTGTTTTAATAGGGAGCAACATTTTCCTATCTTTGGTGGTTGCTCCCGTTATTTTTTCAAATTTTGATAAAATAACAGCCGGAAGTATCATGCAGCTTATTTTTCCTTACTACTTTAAGATAAACTGGATTTTAGGAGTAGTTATATACACAATTATTGGGGTTTTGTCATTTAAAGATAAAGAAATAGTAAAATCTTTAAAATGGTTTTTAATATCTGTTGGAATGGTTGTAATACTAAACATGGCACAGGACAGAGCAATCTTTCCAATGTCAAAATCAATCCAACAAGAGTATGTAGAACTTGTTAAAGAAAATCAACAAAAAAAAGCACAGATTCTACATTCTAAATTTTCAAAAATTCACGGAATTTCAAGTGTTATCAATTTAACTACTATGTTGTTAGAAACATTTTTGTTGTATAATTTTTTAAGTTTTCTTAAAATTAGCCGAAAAGATACTCAAGAAGGATATAGGGGGTAAGCTATGGAAAAGAAAAAATCAGTTCTTGACAAGATATTTTTTATAGTTTTAGGAGGTTCTCTTATAGGGGCTGTTTTAGTTGGAGTAATGGTTTATTTTCTGTTAAAGACATCCGGAGTTCAAGAGGCTTTAGTAAAGGCAATTTTATCCATAATAATCTCTCAAATTATGTTTTTGATACCTGTATTTTTTATCAGAAAATTGATTGAAGATAACATAATTAAAAAATTAAACTCTAATTTCCAATTTAAATAATTTTAAAACAAACCAAGACAAGTAGCAAAACTTAAAGCTAAAATGAAGAAGT
>NZ_DAIDMN010000094.1 GCF_027448985.1 Sulfurihydrogenibium sp. | reverse complement strand
AACTTAAATTTTTATAAAATGCATAAAAATAAAGTTGCTGAAAATTTGTGCAATGTTTGTAAGATTTAATTTTTTAAGGCGATTGCTTAAAATATTCCACCTCTATATAATAAATAATAAATTTTGAGGTGGCAGATGGATTTGCTAACTTTATCAAAAGTATGCGCAAGTGAACAAGAAGCAGAAGTGTTCTTAAGAGAAAGAGGTATTCTAAAATCCTTTACAGAATGCCCATATTGTGGTAACCCCCACTTTGGTAAGGTCAGAAGGAACTCTTTTAAATGTTTCAAATGCAAAAGAGAGTGGAGCGTCAGAAAAGATAGCGTACTTGAAAACTTAAAAATTCCTTTCATTAAATTTGTCCTTGCTATTAAACTTTTTGAGCTTGAAGTATCTGTGCTGAAAGCTACTAAGGAGCTAAACCTCTCTTATAACACAACCCATAAGGTCTTTATGCTAATCAGGAAGTATATATACAAAAACACCTCAGAGGACGACATCCTTGCTGGAGAGGTAGAAATGGATGAAAGCTATTTTGGAGGTAAAAGGAAGGGTAAAAGAGGAAGAGGCTCTCAAAATAAGATACCAGTCTTTGGCATTCTTGAAAGAGGTGGTAAAGTAAAAGTAGAAATAGTTGAGGATGTAAAAGCAGAGACACTGTTAAAGGAGACTATTAAAAAGGTTAAAAGAGGGAGCTTGATATACACGGATAAATTCAAAAGCTATGATGGACTTGTTGTTTATGGGTTCAGACATGAAAGAATAGACCATAGTAAAAGGTTTGCAAACGGTAAGGTTTATATAAATGGCATAGAAGGTTTTTGGAGTTATGCAAAGGGTAAGTTGTTAAAGTATCATGGGTTATCGCCCGCTAATTTTCCATATTATCTAAAGGAACTTGAATTCAGGTATAATAATAGAGATAAGGATTTATTTGATAGAATTTTGGAGATTATTAAGGGTGGAATATAATGAGCAATTACCAAGTTTTAAATGTAAATGAATTTTTTGAAAATTTAAAACTAAAAGTAAATCAATACTACGGGGTTAAATGTGAAACTGCTTAAGATAAAAGCTTATCAACTTTTTGCTAACTATAGAAAACCTATGAGTTATAATTTCTGGGATAGCTATCCATTGCCTCCACTGTCCACCATCAGAGGGTGGTTTCACACTGTATTAGGTGCTGACAAGTATATTCCCATTGCAATGAGTATCCAAGGTAAATTTGATAGTATTGTTTATGATTTACAAACCATTATAAAATTCGATAGAAAGAGAAAGGAAGAAGAAGGTAAAAAAATAGTTCTTGAAGGGTTTAACAAGGTATTTTCTAAATCTCCAACTTATGTAGCAAACATTTTCAATGTAAACTTAACGATATACATAAAAGCCAATGAAGAGTATATGGAAAGATTCAGAGAAAACCTTTTAAAGGTTGAATTTCCTTGGTTAGGAAGAAGAGAAGATTTGATTAGAATAGATTATATTGATTTTATTGAAGTTGATTATAAAGATTTTTCAATATTTAATCCATACAAGATAAAAGAAGGAATTTACATTAGTAAAGAAACAGCTAAAGATTTAGGAATTGGTGGAATCAACTATCGAATGAACTTTAAATACGATGGTGAGCTTTTAAAAACTACTCAGTTAAGGTATTTTGAAAAGATAGATGTTGTTTATGTTGATAACGGCTTAATTAAAAAAGGTAAATTTCTATTTGATACTGAAGATAAAAGAATTATTGAATTACTTGGAGATACGGGTGTCTGATAGAAACTTTTTTGCCAAAGTTTACTTTAAAGATGGTGAACCTGTTTTGGAAACTCTTGAATCTCACACTGAAAATCTGTTAAAAGAAATCAGCACATTGAAAAAGCATTACCAATCAGAATTAGAAAGACTTAATATTGACAGTAAATTTTGGAAAGCTTTGGAATTGTCCTGTTTATTCCATGATTTGGGTAAAATATCTTCTTTTTTTCAAAAAAAGATACTAAAGTATTTAAAAGAGGATGTAAAAATTCCGGAAGGATTAGAAAAAGAAATTCCTCATAACTATTTATCCGGATGTTTTTTGTATAACGATTATATCTATGGACTATTAAATGAAAATGATGAACTATTTGAGATGGTTCTCTTTTCTGTTTTGTTCCATCACAACAGAAAGGTTGATTTTACGGAAGAATACTTTAAGGAAGTTTTTGAGAAAGATATAAAACCAAAGGTTGAGCATTTAGTTTGGATACAAGGAAAGTATAACGTTAACATCTGTTCTATAAATGAAGAAGCTCCTTCTTTCGTATATCAAAATATTAAGGATTTTATAGATAAAAATTTAAAGTTAAAGAAAAAGAAAGAGTTCATCCTACTAAAAGGATTGTTACATAGACTTGACCATTCCGCGTCCGCTTGTTTACCAGTTGAAAATGAAAAGATAAAAAATCCGGAAAGAAATCTTCTTCAATATTTACAAAAAAAGCCCAATTTTAAAGGTTTAAAACCTTTTCAAGAAAATGCTAAAAATCTCAGAGACAAAAACATTATACTTACAGCATCTACCGGTATGGGTAAAACAGAATTTGCAGTTAATTGGATTGGTGACAGCAAAGCCTTTTATACACTTCCAATTAAGGTTTCAGTAAATGCAATGTATGACAGACTTGTAGATATATTTTCTGAAGAACATGTAGGGCTACTACACGGTGATTCTATATTTTATGGAATTGAAGAAAGTGAAAAAATTGATGATATACTCTCTTTTGAAAATCACATTGTAAGAACATATGCAACAAGACATTTGTCGATGCCGATAACAGTCACAACAGCAGACCAGATATTTACATCAGTTTTTAAGTATCCAGGATATGAAAAAATTTATGGAACTTTGATGTATTCAAAAATAGTTTTAGATGAACCTCAAAGTTACTCTCCGGATACTCTTGCGGTAATAATAAAAGGTCTCCAAGAAATTGCCTATTATGGGGGAAAATTTTGTTTAATGAGTGCTACCGTCCACCCATTTATTAAAGATTATCTAAAAGACTATGCAGAAGAATTAGAACCGGTATTTAATGATGAATCAAAACATAAAATAAAGTTGGAAGAAAAGCCCATAGAAGATATGATTGACCAAATCATAGAAAATTACAATCATGGAAAAAAGGTCTTAGTTATTACAAATACTGTTAAAAAATCTCAGGAAATCTTTAAAATACTTAAAGAGCAAATTCCTAACGTTAATCTTCTTCATTCATTATTTATTCAAAAAGATAGAAAACTTAAAGAGGAAGCTATAAAAAGTTCAACTGGACCAGTAGTATGGATATCTACACAAATAGTAGAAGCATCTTTAGATATAGATTACGATATTCTTTTTACGGAAGTGGCTACTTTGGACTCTTTAATTCAGCGGATGGGAAGAGTTTACAGAAAATTAGGAAGAACAATTTCTCAAAAAGACTGTCCAAACATTATAGTTGCTACACAAAGCCAGTCAGACAACGGAAAAATTTACAACAAAGAGATTGTTACTTTAACATTAGATGCTTTGAAATGTTTTGATGGTAGAATTTTAAAGGATGAATCTAAACAACATTTGGTGGAAAATGTTTATAACTTAAATAATATAAAAAATACTAAATTTTATGAAAAATTTAAAAAGAATATGGAACTTTTAGAGTACGGATTTGAAGCTGATACAAAAGGGGAAGCTCAAAAACTTTTTAGAGAAATTTTGAATATAAATGTTATTCCGGAAAAAATTTACAATGAAAATCTTGAAGATATTGAAAAATCAATAGAAATAGCTGTAAGTAAGACTACAAGTTACAAAGAAAAGATAGAAGCACTTTACACATTAAACAACTATACTTTAAGTATACCATTCTATAAACTAAAAAATACATATCCAACAGAAATAACACCAAACAAATTAAAACATAGAATATTTACAGTAAACTTCGATTATACAGAAGAACTTGGTCTATATATAAATCAAGATAAGGAACTTATGGAGATATTGTAAATGGAAATCAACTTTGAAGAGCTTAAGGTAAATGGTATAAAAGTTAATTACTACTATGTTTGTAAACGTAAGTTATGGCTTTTTGATAGAAGGATAACGATGGAAGATAAATCTGAAAAAGTAGCATTAGGATTGCTTCTACACCAAGAAAGTTATAAAAATCTAAATTCAAAAGAAGTTATGATTGACAACCTTATATCAATAGATATTGTAGATAGTTTTAACGTTATGGAAGTAAAATATTCCGATAAAATGAAACAAGCTGATAAAATGCAAATTTTATATTACCTTTATTATTTAAAAAGGTTAGGAATAGATAAAAAAGGAATTATAAACTATCCTAAGCAGAGAAATTTTGAATATAAATGTTAT
>NZ_DAIDMN010000093.1 GCF_027448985.1 Sulfurihydrogenibium sp. | reverse complement strand
AGTGGTAGTTTTACTTTATGATACCACTGGAGGTTTTTTATTTCATCTTTTTTTCGAATTGGAAATTAGGGTTTTATTTATAATATCCTTACCACTTTTAAGAATTCAAACAGAACACATAAAACTTATAATTATATTTTTTGGTCTTATTATCTCTTTAAGATACTTTTGGTGGAGAACGTTTAACACTATAAATTTAGATGAAGGCTTTCTTAATGCCATTTTTTCAATTTTATTATACTTAGCTGAGCTTTATTCTTTGATAATTCTCTTATTAGGTAGTTTTATATCTTTAAGGTTGTTAGATAGAAAACCTATTCCAATTCAAAAAAGAGAGGATTATCCAACTGTAGATGTATTCATCCCTACGTACAATGAACCGGTAGAAATAGTTATGACAACTGCATTGGCTGCAGTATCTATGGATTATCCAAAAGAAAAGTTTAACGTTTATATACTAGATGATGGAGGAACTACTCAAAAACTCAACGACCCAGACCCAGAAAAAAGAAAAGAAAATTATGAAAGAGCTATGGCTCTTAAAAGTTTTGTTAAAAGAGTAGGAGGTAATTTACACTATCTAACTAGAGAAAAAAACTTACATGCAAAAGCGGGAAATATAAACGAAGCTTTGAAAAAAACAAACGGAGATTTAATACTTATATTGGATTGTGACCATACTCCTGCTGAAGATTTTTTGAAAAGAACTGTAGGATTTTTCAATAAATACCCAAAAATGTTTTTAGTTCAAACTCCTCACTCTTTTTACAATCCAGACCCTATAGAGAAAAATCTTGGAATATTTAAAATAGTCCCATCGGAAGCGGATATGTTTTATAAACATATCCAAAAAGGTCTTGATTTTTGGAGTGCATCTTTCTTCTGTGGTTCAGCTGCTATCCTTAGAAGAAAATACCTTTTAGAAGTAGGTGGAATACAAGGTAATACAATTACAGAAGACGCAGAAACAGCATTGGAACTACACTCAAGAGGATATGACAGTGGCTATTATGCAAGACCTATGGTTTATGGTCTTCAACCGGAAACATTTTCGGCATTTGTAGTCCAAAGGACCCGCTGGGCTCAAGGAATGATACAAATCTTTTTATTAAAAAATCCTTTGTTTAAAAAAGGATTAAAATGGTATCAAAAATTGTCATATCTAAATGCAAATATCTTTTGGTTTTTTGGATTTGCAAGATTTATATTTTTAATAGCACCAGTTTTATACCCTATCTTAGGAGTTAGAATTTACAACGCATCTTTAGAAGATGCTATGGTATACGCAATTCCTCATTTTATTTTTTCAATTCTTGTCTCTTACTACTTGTATGCAAAAACCAGATGGAATTTTTTCTCAGAAATCTACGAAGCTATACAGTCAATCTTTATTTTACCTGCGATTATAAGTGTTATCCTAAATCCCCGTAAACCTACATTTAAAGTTACACCAAAAGGAGAAAATCTAGAAGAAGAATTCCTAACACCTTTTTATAAACCTGTTTATATACTTTTCCATATTATAGTAATTTCGTTTTTCTTTAGTGTTTATAGGTGGATTAATTATCCGGATGAAAGAGGAACTGTTTTAATCGTCCTATTTTGGCAGATATTTAACTTCTTGATACTAGGTTTAGGAATAAGTATTTTATTAGAAAAACCTCAAAGAAGAAAAGCATTTAGAGTACCTTCAAACGATGAAGCTTTTATATATATAAATTCTCATGTTTTTTCAGGTAAAGTAAGAGACGTATCTCTTACTGGAATATGGATAGAAACAGACCAAGATATAACACCTTATTTAGACGTAGTAAGAGACGCTTATATAAAAGTTATGATAAAAGATGTTGATAACTTGGCTTTTACTCTAGATGCAAAGGTAGTTAACGCAAATTCCAAAAATATAAGAGCTACATTCTTAAATACAAACGATATAGAAAATATTACAAAACTTGTTAAAGTAGTTTACTCTGATAGTTCAAGATGGGAAATTTTCAGAGAAGAGCTAACGATGGGTCCAATAAAAACATTTCTTTTCCTAACAAAGCTCTTTTTTAAAACTTTTTCTAAAGCCTATGTGGTAGCAACACAAGAGTTTATAAAAGAGATGAAAGAGATTAGATACAAAGATATTTTAAAGTCTTTTTCTTTGAAACTCTTATCGTATGGTAAAATATTTAAAAATATAGATTACAAAAAATATCTTAAGGGAGGAACACCTTAATGAAAATCTTTAAAGAAGATACTTTAAAAAAAGAAGATATTAAAAAAAATGAGATTACACAGGAAAAAATAGTTTTTCCTGTAAGTTTAGAAGATGTAAAAACCTTTTCTTTAGATAAGGTTTTAATAGCAACATTACAGGATATAGTGGATATAAAAGATTATAAAGAATTTATGAGTGTATGTGGCCACTCTTTTTTTGACAAAAACAATCTTTTCTTAGAAAGTTTAAAAAATTTAGGAGATGAAGATATAGAAAAAATTTGGTACATAATTAACAACTTTTTAATTTACAACAGTTTAGGTACATCTCAAATAATAATTGATACCAAATCTAAAGAGATTTATATAAAACATTTTGATTCTCCTTTTGTTTTTTTATCTGAAAGAACAAAAGGTAAAAAAGTCTGTGAGTTTTTATCTGCTTTTTATTCCAAAATACTAAGTCGGATTTTTGACGAAAATATAAAAATAGAAGAACAGGAGTGTAAGAATGAGGGTAAATCAAATTACTGCTTATTTAAAATGGTTTAGTTTTCTAATTGTTTTGATGGTTTTTAAATTTTCAATAGGAGAAGAAATTACGGTTCCTTTAAAAGATATTGCATTTAGAGACCCTAATTTAAGGAGTATTCAAGCTGAATATACAATAAAACTTCCAATTCCATCTCGTTATTTAGTAAAAAATATATATCTACATTTAGAAGTTGAAAAATCTTTATCCTTAGTAAAAGAAAGAAGTAGTTTAGCTGTTTTTTTTAATAACAAGCTTATAACACAAAAACCTTTTGATCCCCTTTTAGATATTATGGTTATAAATACAGAACTTCCTATCAACAACATCGAACCTTTTAATGATATAAAAATTAGAGCAATTCATCATTACTGTATAAACTGTTGTGAATTTGAAGCTAGTCCTGAGTTATGGTCTAAAATAGATTTAGAAAATAGTTATGTAAAAATAGTTTATGAAGAAAAACCTATCTTAGAAGACACATTGTTAATTAGAGATTACGTTTTAGACCCCAAACTTTTTAATCCTGTAAAATTAGGCATAATGACAGAAAGTGAAGATGACAGATTGCTATCTTTGGCTTCAAAATTGGCAGGATATATAGGAAGTTATATAAGGTACAGAAAAATAAAAATAGATTATCTGAAAAGTATACCAACAGATGAAGATGTATTTATTGTAGGGTCTAAAGATTTTGTGAGAAAAATTCTTAATTTAAATGAAGGAAATGTTCCAGATATATACATTTACCCAAACCCAAATAATATAACGAAAGCTGTAGTAGTTATAACAGGTAACAGTTACGAAGAGATAAGAAAGTCTTTAATAAGTTTTATGAGTATAAAAGAGCCTGTTTATACAGGTAGGTATTACAGTATTAACAATTTAAAGGAAGCTAATTTATCAAACTATCAATACTTTGTTAACATTCCTTTAGGAAAAAGGGTTTATATTAGCCAACTTGGATATGAGGATTTTAGTTTTAAAGGTATATATCCACCACCAGCAGTTGTTGAATTTAGAATTCCTCAGGGTTTGTATATAGAGAAGAATAAGAAAATAAAGTTCCATTTTGCATTTAACTATGGAGCCGGAGCACGAGAAGATTCCGTAATTAACATATTTTTAAATGATAAATACATCACTTCCTTGAAGATGGAAAAAAGGTATGGAACAGTGTTGGAGGAGAAGGATATAGATATTCCTTCTTACTTGTTGGCTCAAGGTTTAAATAAATTAAAAATAGAGTATGCTATGATGGCTCCAGGAGGAGGATACTGTATCTCTCCAAATATAGAAACGTTAAGAGGAACATTTTTTACATCAAAATCTTATATAGAGATTCCTAAAATGCCTTACTGGTTTGAAATGCCGTACCTTGAATACTTTGTAGATTCCGGATTTCCTTACACTATGCATGCGGATTTAAAAGAAACTGTTTTTTTCATCAACGAAAAAAATGATAAAATAATATCAGCTATATTAACTCTTTCTTCTTATATTGGTTCAAAAGTAGGAACACCTCCTTTCGGACTAAGAGTTTACAGTGATATAAACGAAGACTTAAAAAACAAACATATCATATATATTGGAAGAAGTATTCCACTAGAACTTCAAAAGAATTCTCCTTTAAAAATTTCTGATACAGTAGATATTTCTATTCCTATCATCAAAAGTTTAATAAATGGAAAATTCTTTGAAAGATTAAAGAAGGATACTTCCCATATAGCTAAACTAAACTACACAAACGCTCTTACAAATCAAATTTTCTT
>NZ_DAIDMN010000092.1 GCF_027448985.1 Sulfurihydrogenibium sp. | reverse complement strand
AATTTTTAGTTTGAGGTGGAAAGATGTTTAAGATAAAAACCGTAGAGAAGATTCCTGTTCCGGAAAATGTAAAAAGATATTTAAAAGAGGCGATAGGGGAGCATAAAGTTTTAGATGATGAGATGGACAGAATGCTTTACTCTTACGATGCTACCAGATTAAGTGTTCCTCCGGATGTTGTCGTTATTCCGGAAAGTGAGGAAGATGTACAGAAGATAGTAAAAATCTGTTATGAGAACGATGTTCCAATTACACCAAGAGGAGCAGGTTCCGGATACACGGGAGGCTCTATCCCTGTTAAAGGTGGTGTTTTAATATCTTTTGAAAAGATGGATAAAATCCTTTGGATAGATGAAGACAACGCAGTTGCAAAAGTCCAGCCTGGTGTTATAACTTACAGATTACAGCAAGCTGTTGAAAAAAGAGGTTTATTTTATCCACCTGACCCTGCGAGTTACAAATTCTGCACCATGGGTGGAAACGTGGCGGAAAATGCAGGTGGACCAAGGTGTGTAAAGTACGGGGTTACAAGAGAGTACATAATGGAGCTTGATACTGTAATCCATACCGGAGATATCATCCATACTGGAAGAATAACATTAAAAGATGTAGCTGGATATGACCTAACACGGCTTTTAATCGGAAGTGAAGGAACCTTAGGAATATTCACAGGTATAACAGTAAAGCTAATACCAAAACCAAAAGCAAAGAAGACTGTTAAAGCTGTTTACATGGATTTAGAGTCGGTAGGAAAGACTGTTAAAGACATTTTCAAAGCTGGAATATCTCCTTCAGCTTTGGAGTTTATGGACAAACTTGCGATAAATGCTGTAGAAGACTTTGGACATTTTGGTCTTCCAAGAGATGCGGAAGTTATTTTACTTATAGAAGTGGACGGACATCCAAAAGCACTTGAGGACGAGATAGCGGAAGTGGCAAAAATATGTGAGCAAAACGGAGCAAAGGTTGAAATAGCTAAAACAGACAGAGAAGCGGAAAAGTTGTGGGAAGCAAGAAGGTCATTGTCACCTGCTGTTGCAAAACTTGGTAGAACAAAGATAAACGAAGATATCGTATTCCCAAGAAGCTACCTTCCGGAAGCATTACCAAAACTCAGAGAAATAGGTAAAAAGTACAATCTTAAAATGGTAAACTTTGGACACATAGGAGATGGTAACGTCCATGCTAACTTTATGATAAACGGTTTAGACCCAGATGAAGTGGCAAGAGCAGAAAAAGCGGTAGAAGAAGTTTTTGAGCTTGCTTTATCATACAGAGGTTCAATTACAGGAGAGCATGGAGTAGGTATAACAAAGGCAGAATTTATGAGAAAACAGTTTTCACCTCAAGAAATGGAGTTAATGAGAAAGATAAAAAGAGTTTGGGACCCTAAAAACTTGATAAATCCAGGTAAAATGGATTTAGATTAAAGTGTGCTATAATATTTATTTCTAAATTTAGAACAAGGAGGAATTTTGATATGGCTGTTTGTCAAGTATGTGGAAAAAAGACAGTTTTTGGAAATACGGTTGCCCACTCTGCAACTACAGAAAGAAGAACATGGAAACCTAACCTAAGAAGAGTTAAAGTCCTTTTAGAAGATGGCTCCACAAAAAGAATCTATGTATGCTCTAAGTGTCTAAAAGCCGGAAAGGTCAAAAAAGCTGTCTAAATTAAAAAAGCAGGGTTCTATCCCTGCTGTTGTTTCTAAATGAACATAGACATCCTCGGCTTAATAGCAGCAACCTTAACAACCTCAGCATACATTCCTCAAACTTACAAAGTGATAAAAACCAAATCAGCCTCTGATTTTTCTTGGATTTGGTTGATTTTTATGATAATCGGAATATTTTTATGGTTTGTTTACGGATTGATGATAAAAAACATTCCTTTGATAGTAGCAAATGGAATTTCAATCATAAGTTTAATAACGATAGGTGTAGTGAAGTATGTTTATAGACAAAGCTAAGATTTATGTAAAAGCAGGAGATGGTGGAAACGGTTGTGTTGCATTTCATAGGGAAAAGTTTGTCCCAATGGGAGGACCATCCGGAGGAGATGGCGGTAAAGGTGGAGACGTTATAATAGTAGCCGATAGCCATCTACAAACTTTGATGGATTTTAAATATAAAAGACATTACAAAGCAGAGAGAGGACACCACGGTCAAGGAGGCAACAAAAAAGGTAAAGATGGAGAAGACCTTATAATAAAAGTTCCTGTAGGAACGGTTGTAAAAGATGCACAGACAGGAGAAATATTAGCAGACCTTGTAGAAGAAGGACAGTCTGTAGTAGTTGCAAAAGGTGGAAAAGGTGGAAAAGGAAATGCTGCATTTAAAAGTGCTACAAATCAGGCACCAATGACAGCTGAGCCAGGAGAAGAAGGTGAAGAAAGATGGATAGAGCTTGAACTAAAACTTTTGGCTGATGTTGGAATAATAGGATTTCCAAACGCCGGAAAATCCACTTTAATATCCGTTTTGTCAAAAGCAAGACCTAAGATAGCCGATTATCCGTTTACTACTTTAACTCCCGTGTTAGGAGTTTTACAGCTTGATGTTAACGATTTTTTAGTTTTAGCGGATATTCCCGGACTGATAGAAGGAGCATCACAAGGACTTGGTCTTGGACATGAGTTTTTAAGACATATAGAAAGAACAAAGTTTTTAATCCATCTAATAGATGTCTCAGATTTTAGAGAAAGAGACCCAATAGAAGCATTCAACATAATAAATAAAGAACTTGAAAACTACTCTCCGGATTTGATTAAAAAACCCCAAATAGTTGTTGTAAATAAAATTGATGCTTTATCTGATAAGTCTTTGTTGGAAAGACTTGAAAAGTATTTTACAGAAAAAGGATATCCATTTGTTGCGGTCTCTTTGATTACCAAAGAAGGTGTTGATAAACTAATCAATCTGTTAAGAGAGAAAAAGAAAGAATGGATAGAAAAAGCGGAGAAAAAAGATGAGAGTGTTGTTTTGGGGAACACCTGAATTTGCCGTTGAAAGCCTAAAAGCTTTAATAGACTCAAACCATGAAGTTGTTGGAGTTATAACTCAGCCGGATAAACCAAAAGGTAGAGGACAGAAAGTCCAACCACCACCTGTAAAAGAGGAAGCTTTAAAACATGGCATTCCTGTATTTCAACCGGAAAAGATAAAAAACAATCCTGAAATTTTAGACACAATAAAAAAACTCAATCCGGATATATCCGTAGTAGTAGCGTATGGAAAAATACTGCCGGAAGAAATAATCAACATACCAAAATACAAAACTATAAACGTCCACGCATCTTTACTACCAAAGTACAGAGGAGCAGCACCTATTCAAAGGGCAATAATGGAAGGAGATGAAGAGACAGGTGTATGTATAATGGAGATAGTAAAAGAACTTGATGCTGGTGATGTTTACCAATGCCGTAAAGTCAAGATAAATCCGGATGACGATATAATCACACTTCATGACAAACTGGCAAAAGAAGGAGCGGACCTTTTAATAGAAGTTTTAAACAAGATAGAGAAAGGTCAGATAACAAAAACACCTCAAGACCACTCAAATGCAACCTATGCAAAACCCATAGAAAAAGAAGAAGGAAAAATAGATTGGAAAAGACCAGCCAAAGATATCTTCAACCAGATAAGAGCCCTTAAAGTATGGCCTAAAGCATTTACAGAGTTTAGGGGTCAACAGATAAAAATATTGGATGCTACCATTGTAAACTGTGAAAAAAAAGCAGATGCAGGAGAGATAATAAAAGCAAGTGATAAAGAAGGTATTATAGTAGCAACCGGTGATGGTTGTTTACTTATAAAAACACTTCAATTTCCAAACTCAAAACCGATATCATCTCAAGATGCTGTTAGAGGTTACAGAATAAAAGAAGGTGAAAAATTTGAATAGAGTGTTTTTAGGTCTTGGTAGTAATTTAGGAAACAGAGAAGAAAATTTGAAAAAAGCCATAGAGCTTCTTTCAGAAAAAATAAATATAATAAAATTATCAAAAATTTACGAAACAAAGCCTGTTGGAGTGGAAAATCAACCGGATTTCTTAAACATGGCACTGATAGGAGAGACGGACATAGACCATATATCCATGTTTTCCTTTATAAAAGAAGTTGAGAAGAAGGTAGGAAGAGTAGAAAGGTACAGGTGGGGTCCAAGAGAGATAGATATTGATATACTCTTTTACAACGATTTGATTTTTCATTCAGAAAATTTACAGATACCTCATCCAAGGCTTCATGAAAGAGATTTTGTCTTAAAACCTTTGATGGATTTAAATCCGGATTTTGTTCATCCGGTTTTGAAAAAGAGTATAAAAGAAATCTATAAAGATTTAAAGTAAAAGTGGCCAAGGGCGGAATCGAACCGCCGACACTGCGGTTTTCAGCCGCATGCTCTACCGACTGAGCTACCTGGCCATTAGAGAGATATATTATATAACAATTTTTATTTTTATGCAAGTTTTTGTATTGGTTCAGTACATCGTGAGCATCCATACATAAACATTATATCACATCCCATATGCAATATCTGCTGGAG
>NZ_DAIDMN010000091.1 GCF_027448985.1 Sulfurihydrogenibium sp. | reverse complement strand
CGTTATCATTCCACCGTCGCCAAATCCACCTAAATTCTTAGATGGAAAAAAGCTAAAACATCCCACATCACCAAAAGACCCTGTCATCTTGCCATCCCATTTTGCACCAAAACTTTGTGCACAATCTTCAACAACAAAAATGTTGTACTCCTTTGCTATTTCCATGATATCATCCATATTACAAGGATGTCCGTACAGATGAACAGGAACTATCCCTTTTACTCTGCTACCGTACTTTTCAATAGCTTTTTTTATCAGTTGAGTGTCTATCGTATAAGTATCTAAATCTATATCGATAAACAAAGGTGTTGCACCACTTCTTAAAATAGTGTCTCCTGTAGCAGTAAATGTAAAAGGAGTAGTTATTATCAAATCTTCCTTAGACCAGTATTCTTGTTTTTTTAGTTTTAACGCTAACGCTCTAAAACTCAAAATAAGAGCTTCTGTTCCGGATGATACACCAATTGCATGTTTAGTTCCTATAAAATTTGCGATTTTTTCTTCCAGTTGTTTTATTTCCTCTCCAAAAATAAAGTTAGATTTTTTGATTACTTTATCTATGTTTTTTTCAATTTTAGGATATTGGTACAGGGTTTCTGATGTTAAATCAAGCATTGTAATTTTATCTTTTCTTTTCGTTGAAATAATATTTATGAATTTTTCCGGACTAATGCCTCTTTCTCCTAGTTTCTTAAGAAAATTGCTATCTCTTGTCATTACATAAGCATCAAAAGTTTCAGCGGAGAGTTTTATTAGCTCATCTTCAACATCTTCATTGGAATACCACAAATCCATATCAATATACGAAGGTGTTTTTAATATCCTTACATTATGAGTTTCTACAAACTTTTGAAGAATTTTATTTGGGTTAACATTGATACCGTTACGTTTTAGATGTCCATTTAAAACATATTTAACATTAGGAAGTTGTGAGGATGAGATATAAATCGGAACTTTATTCTTTACAAAAAAGTTTTCTATATAAATTATATAAGGGTTATCTTTGGTCCTTAGAAGAAACAAATCCAATAGGATATTATTATCCCATATTATTTTAAAGTCCGTATTTATGTTTAAGCTCATCAGATAAAACCTCATCATCAGAATTTTTGAAAATATTTTCTTTCCCTTCATACAATTCTTTTAAAAAGATTAAAAAATCTGTTGAAAATTCATCTACTATTTCAACTTCTATTTCATCTTTATCTCTATATTCATCTATCAAAGGTATTAAAAATCCATCTTGAGTTCTCTTAGCTTTTACTCTCATAATTTTTCCTCCAATGGATAGAAACTTTCTTTTTCCAGTATATAAGTACTACCACAATTTTTACAAGAGATTAAGGTTTTATCATCTTTTTTGCTATCTATATTTCCTTTTATTTTGTTTTTATGAACTAATACAAATCCACACTTACAAACCCATCCAACTTTTCTCGCAGGAACACCTATGTATAAACCATAGTCTTCCACATCACTAACCACCACTGCTCCTGCTCCTATCATCGCATATTTGCCAATTGTGTTGCCACACACTATGGTAGCGTTTGCTCCTATGGTTGCACCGGTCTTTACCAAAGTTTTTTTAAATTCATGTTTCCTTTCTACAAATGCTCTTGGAGTTAGTACGTTTGTAAAAACCATAGAAGGTCCACAAAAAACGTAATCTTCAAGTTCAACACCTTTGTATATTGAAACATTATTTTGTATTTTACAGCCTTTTCCTATCTTAACGTCTGGTCCTATCATACAGTTTTGCCCGATTATACAGTTTTCCCCAATTTTTGTATTTTGTAGTATGTGACTAAAATGCCAAATCTTCGTTCCTTTTCCTATCTCTACATTTTCGTCTATGTAAGATGACTCATGAACAAAAAAGTTATCTTTCATACAGTTTCTCCACAGCTAAAGGATGAGTCCTTTCATTGAATCCAACTGGATTTAAGTTTCTTATTTGATAAACAAGCTCTATAGATGGTCTTGCCTCTTCCAGTCCAAAGCCTCCACCATTTAGTATATCCTGATAAACTACCGTATGAAGGTCGGTAAATCCTTCTGAAAATTCTATTTCCTCACCATCAAAAGTTATAGACCTATAAGTTCTTTGTCCTTTTTGCTTTATCTCTTCTGGAAGATCGTTGTAATCGACGGATAAAAACCATCTTACGTGTGCTTTTTCAAGCTCAATGTATCCACACATTTTTTTTAAAGGTTCAGAATAGTGAACTTCTGTATGTTTTACCTCTCCAAATATCCATATCAACATGTCAAAAAAATGAATACCTATATTGGTTGCTACACCACCGGATTTAGATATATCTCCTTTCCAAGAAACAAAATACCATTTACCTCGTGATGTTATATAAGATAAATCTACTTCGTATTTTTTGGTTTTAGTCTTATACTCTTTTTCTATCTTTTCTTTTAAATCTATGATAGATTTGTGAACTCTAAGTTGTAAAATGTTATAAACCTTCTTCCCAGTTTCTTTCTCTATTTCTGATAAAGCATCTATGTTCCAAGGGTTTAAAACAAGAGGTTTCTCACAAATTGCGTCTGCATCATTTCTTAAAGCAAACCTTATGTGGGCATCGTGTAAGTAATTTGGTGAACATATTGAAATATAATCTACCTTTTCACCTTTCCTTCTTAGCTTATCTATGTGTCTGTCGAATCTTTCAAATTCTGTAAAAAAATCTGCATTTGGAAAATAGCTATCTATAATTCCAACACTATCACATTTATCCATTGCTGCAACGAGTATATTTCCAGTATCCTTTATAGCTTTCATATGTCTTGGTGCTATGTAACCGCCAGCTCCGATTAAAGCAAATCTTTTCATATTTATAACCTCCAATAGGTAAATCCTTCTTTTTGAGCTTTTTCTTTATCATAAATCCCTTTTACATCTATAAGTATAGGATGCTCTGCCATTAGGTTTTTGTACTCTTTAAAGTCCATTTCTTCTATAAATGGTCTGTGTTTTACCGCTACTATTATAGCGTCATAAGGTTTGTTTTGCTGTATATCTTTTATCATTTCTATTCCATACTCGTGTTTCACTTCATCTGGATATGCAAAAGGGTCGTGAATATATACTTTTACTCCGTACTCTAACAGTTCGTTGTATATGTCTATCACTTTCGTGTTTCTTATATCCGATATATTTTCTTTGAATGTTAATCCTAATATCAGTACTTTACTGTCTTTTACTGGTTTTCCGGCTTTTATTAGTTTTTTTACCGTGTTCTCTGCTACGTATTTTCCCATGTAATCGTTTATTCTCCTTCCGGCTAGTATTACTTCCGGATGGTACCCTATAGCTTGTGCTTTGAATGTTAGATAGTATGGGTCTACCCCTATACAGTGTCCTCCTACTAATCCTGGTTCAAATCTTAAAAAGTTCCATTTTGTTGATGCTGCTTCTAACACTTCTTTTGTGTCTATTCCCATTTTGTTGAATATTATTGAAAGTTCGTTCATTAGTGCTATGTTTAGATCTCTTTGGGTGTTTTCTATCACTTTTGCTGCTTCCGCTGTTTTTATATTTGGTGCTTTATGGATTCCGGCTGTTATCACCTCTGAGTACAACCTTGCTAAAAATTCCGTAATTTCCGGAGTATCTCCTGCCACTACTTTTTTTATTTTGTCTATTGTGTGTTGTTTATCTCCTGGGTTTACTCTTTCTGGTGAATAGCCTACGTTAAAGTCTTGTTTCCATTTTAATCCACTTTCTTGTTCTAATATTGGGACACACTCTTCTTCTGTAAGTCCCGGATAAACTGTTGATTCGTAAACTACTATTGAGCCTTTTTGGATATTTTTTCCTACTGTTTTTGTAGCTGATATTATTGGTTTTAAGTCCGGAATGTTGTGTTGGTCTATGGGAGTAGGGACTGTTATTATTATAACTTTTGCCTCTTTGATTTTTTGTGGGTTGTCTGTGAATTCTATCTGGCAGTTTTTAAGTTTTTCCGTTTCTACTTCTTTTGTTCTGTCGTAACCTTCTTTGAGTTCTTTAATTCTTTGAGGATTTATATCGTATCCTATTACGTTATACTTTGTATCAAAAAGCACCGCCAAAGGTAATCCTACATACCCAAGTCCTATTACTGCTATTTTTTCTTTTTTCCCTTTTTTAAAATCGTTTAAATCCATTTTTCCCCAACTTTATTTTACTTAAAAGTTTTTTACATATTCTCTATACTTTTCTATTCTATCTTTTATTTCTATCCAGTTGTCGTTGCCAAATTTTTCTAAAATCTCTTTTGCCAAGACAAAGGCTAACATACTTTCAGCTACTACTGCTGCAGCCGGAACAGCTGTAATGTCAGACCTTTCTTTGGCTGCATCGAAAGGTTCTTTTGTTTTGATGTTTACAGATTTAAGAGATTTTTGTCTCATAAGTGTAGGTATTGGTTTCATAGCTGCTCTTACCAGTATCGGTTCCCCGTTGGTCATTCCACCTTCAAGTCCGCCGGCTCTGTTTGTTTTTCTGTAAAATCCTTTATCTTTATCCCAAAATATATCATCGTGGGCATTGTATCCGGTTTTGCTTGCAA
>NZ_DAIDMN010000090.1 GCF_027448985.1 Sulfurihydrogenibium sp. | reverse complement strand
CAACAGGATTTTTAGTTATACTTAACTACGAGGAATTAAATAAAAGTTCATGAAACATATATACCTATGTAGGCATGGAGAAAGTGAGTACAACGCAAAAAAAATAGTTCAAGGACATATAGATACAGAGTTAACAGAAAAAGGAAAAAATCAAGCAAAAGCTTTGGGAGAGTTTTTAAAAGACAAAGGCATAAAGAAGATAATATCATCGGATTTAAAAAGGGCTTACCAAACCGCAAAAATAGTAGGAAAAATATTAGGATTAGAAGTTCACAAAGACGAAAGAATTAGAGAGATGCATTTTGGTACTTGGGAAGGACTATCTTACGACTGGATTTATCAAAATGCGAAAGAACATTTTTACAACTGGCTTTCCAATCCGGTTAAACATCCACTCCCAAAACAGGAAGACCCATTTCACTTTGAAAAAAGATTAAAAATATTTTTAGAAGATATAAAAAAATATCCAGATGACAGCATATTAGTCGTAGGACACGGAGGTTCAATACAAGGATTACTGTGTATAGCTATGGGGCTTGGAATAGACTGTCTTTGGAAATTCCGCCACGATAACACCGGATTATCCTTGATAATATCAAACAAATCAAAAGACGAGGTAAAATTCATAAATCTTTCAACCCATGCCGAAAAAGATTTCAGATTGTTATAATAATTTGAATAAGATTGGGAGTTGAGATGAAGACAGAAATATTCTACTCAACAAAAGAGAGCTTAAACTTTGGGTTGAAAGAGATAAAACAGCAATTGGATAACAGTTTTAAAGAATTTGATTTTTTAATTTTTTCCTTCCATCCTAAATACGATTACAACGATGTAATCTATTTTGTAAACAGAATCTTCAAAACAGACAGATGGGTTGGATTTCATGCGATAGACGCTTTTGCAAACGATGTTGTAGTGGAAGGTGTAGTACTACTTGCTATAAAATTTGAAAACAGTGGAAAAATACATACCTTTGAGATAGAGGATATAGAAGAGAAAGATTCATTACAGAAAACGGCAGATTATCTAAACCAAAATAAGGATAAACTTAACATAATAATTGCCGGTTTATGTGAACATAAATTTGGTTTTTTTGTTGAAAATTTAAGTAAACTACTTAACTACACTCCAACAAAAAATATAGTAGGTGGACTATCAAGTGGATATAAAAAAGATGGAGAAATTCTTACATACATATTCACACCAGATAAAGTTATAAAGAACGGCTTTGTAGTTTTATCTTTCGATTCTGTAGAGTTTGAAATAGGAATTTCGTTGGGATTTAAACCTTACGGTATTACATACGAAGTCAAAAATGCACAAGGTTATAAAGTTTTCACAGTTGATGACAACAAAAACTTTTCATACATAATTCAAAGTATTCTAAAAGGAATTGAAAATCCTTCTATAGAATATCTATGGTACTGTCCAATAGTTATCTTAGATGATACGGAAGGATACGTTGCTACGGTAAGAACTCCAAAAGAGTTAGGTAAGGATTATGTAGAGTTTTTTGGACCTGTTAAAACTGGACAAAAATTTAAATTTTCTTTTGGAGAAAAAGATGAACTCCTTTTTGAAGATAGAGAAAGTACACTGAAAGTAAAGAGTAGTATAAAACATCCGGATATTCTGTTTAACTTCTCTTGTATAGCAAGACAGTACGTCTTAGAAGAAGAAGGAATAAAAGAAAACCAAATCTATATAAACACTCTAAACGCTAACCTTTTTGGATTTTTTACATTCGGAGAAATAGGTCCCGATAAATTTTACAAATCACTAAAATTTTACAATGAAACTTCATTACTTCTTGCCATGAGGGAGTTATGAGAGAAAAAATAAAAATAACATTACTAAAAAATCTTCTTGAAGAGGTTACAAAGAAATACGATTACTTTATCTCCCAAAGAGAAAGAGTTTTAGAAGAAACATATAAAATGTCTATAACAGATGAACTTACACAGCTATACAACAGACACTATGCTTTAGAGCAACTTAAAAGAGAGGTAGAGAGAGTAAAAAGAGAAGAAAATCCTTTTACATTGGTGATGTTTGACCTTGACAATTTTAAACCGATAAATGATAAATACGGACATATCAAAGGGGACGAAGTATTAAAAAATGTAGGAAATATACTCAAAAAATCGTTTCGCTCCTATGATTTAGTAGCAAGATTGGGTGGAGATGAGTTTATAGCAATCATTTTTGAGAAAGAAAAATCTGATGTAGAAAAAAGACTACAAAAAATAAGAGAAGAAATTGAGAACATAATCCCACAAGAAAATTTATCAGTTTCCTACGGAATACTTCAAATTCCGGATGACATCAAGGATATATTAGAAAAACTTGAAGAAGATAGTGATTCTATAATAAAAGAAATTCTTAACAAAGTTGATTTTATCATGTATACCAATAAAAAAAAGAGAAAAGGTATGTTATGACACATAAAAAGATTAAATTAATCTCAACTTTACTACTTTTTAATATGGCTTTTGCACAGGAAGATATAAAATCTATCCTTACCCAGTATGAAGAACTGTCTGAGTATCCCTTAGTATAGACATTTATTCCTTTTATAACCATCTATACCTTGGGTTAAGGAACTATGGTTAGCAAAATAAACATTGCTAACCAGTAAGCTCCGTGCCTTACTCCACAGGCACTTATACCTCTTAGTTGTCAGGTTTTCTAAAAACTTTCTCACCTGCCAACTAAGGGCTTGCTTCATGCTGTGTAAATGCACCCTCTCCTCAAAACGTTTGAGAATGTTCCTTGATGCATTCACATCCGCATGAACTCTCTTACCACATAACCTACACTCAAACTCTGATTGACTTTTCCTGTTTTCTCTGTCTATATATCCACAATTACTGCAAGCTTGTGATGAATAAGCAGGGTTTATTTCTATTACCTGTATCCCATACTCTTGTGATATATCGTTTAGTTTGTTCTTTATTTCTTTCCTTCCTATCCTTATAAGTGTCCTTTTTACTGTCTTTGGAAATTGGTTTATAACATTTTGAATAAAATTTTTAAGGTTCTCTACTACTATTATTGATGGATTATATCTTCTAATAAGCTTGTTTATTATCCTTCTTATTTCGTTTTTTACAAATTCTTTTAACTTAAAGCTCAATTTTATATACCTTTTACTTTCCTTTGGTTTTATGCCTTGTCTTTGCAAATTCCTTTGTAATTTATCTATTTTATCCGCATATTCTTTTACTTTATCGTAAAACCTTCTTCCTAATAAATCTCCTTTATCAGTCGCAAATAGATTAGCAAGCCCAAAATCTAAACTTAATACATTATCACCATTGTTCTCTTTAGCATTTATCTCTTTGATTCTTTTCAATTGTATGTTTCCCAAATCGTCTTTTACAAACTGAAAAATACTTGTATCCTTACCATCTTTTAGCTTATAGTATTCCGTTTCTTTAATTGGTATGTAAATAGGTTTATTTTTTATGTTAGTAGATAGCCTAATCCAATACTCAAAATGTTTGGATTTCTTGCTCTTTTGAAACTCCATTATCTTACCATCACCAATTAAAGGTGTATTCTTAAATTCAGGTAATCTATGCGTAGCCAAATATCTATGAAAAAGCTTTTTGATTAATTTCTTATGCTCTTGGTTTACGGATAAAGTAATTACTTGATTATCCTTGCTAACTTCTAATTCATTTGGAGGGTTTAACCATAAACCTCTTCTATTAAGAATATAAAGGATAAGTTTATCGTTGTCATTTAAAGTTGATTTTGTAATCAAACCTACTATGTAATCTTTTGCGTTTTCTAAGAAGGATAGATAGGTAGGATAAACTACATAGGTATAGATGTTGTATTTATACCTTTCTGACAGGATTACTTTACATTCTTTGAGGTTTTCTTTTTGATTTAATATTGTTCTTATTCTAAGAAACTTATGCCAAATGTAATTAAATATTCTTTGAGCGTCTTGTCTATAAAAATAAAAGAGGTTATCTATAATTTTGAGTTTTCCTTTATTAGCAAAGTGTTGGTAAGGTAATGCTCTGTATGTTTTATTCATTTTAGTGGAAATTTGTTAAAAGTTTTGGTATAGTATAACATATTTGTCAATAAAATGTATGACTAGTTGCAAGACCCCCAGTACATAGAAGTAAGACTGTTAGAAAAAGTTTTATCAGATATGTTTGATAGCTCTAAAGTATTCGTATGTCTTTATGACACAAACAAAGCACAAACGATAAAAAAGTACTCAGATAAAATCATAATCACAGACTGTCAGAATGCTCAGATATTTCTAACGGACAAACACATACCTGAAAACTCAAAACCTGTATTTGCCTTAAACGATGAAATTTTGAAAACTTTAAAGAATGCCATCGGAGGACTTTATTGGAAAAAAGGAAGACCACAACTGATATTTTTAGAAGACAGGTTAGATAAGTTTAACATAAAACTTCCTCCGGAATACAAAGGTTTTATGATACAGTCAAAAAATCTAACTTTTGTATTGGTTCAGTACATCGTGAGCATCCATACATAAACATTATATCACATCCCATATGCAATATCTGCTGGAGTT
>NZ_DAIDMN010000089.1 GCF_027448985.1 Sulfurihydrogenibium sp. | reverse complement strand
CAGTGGTAGTTTTACTTTATGATACCACTGGAGGTTTTTTATTTCATCTTTTTTTCGAATTGGAAATTAGGGTTTTTCTCTTAATAAAAAGCTTTAGAGGAGTAAAATATTATGAGCTTATATAAAAATAATATTTTAATTGATTTGACCAGTCTTTATAATAGAAGACAAACAGGAATTGAAATATTTGCATTAGATTTAACCGAGCACTTAATAGAAGAAATCTATAAGTCTAATAAACTTGACATAACTGTTTCGACAGTTTATCGTAAAAAAGCCACATTAGAAAAAAATAGTGCTTTAATTGATGAAATATTAATAAAATCAAACAGTCGTATTTTAAGTGAACAGATATTTTTACCTTATTTAATAAGAAAATCGAGTCCCAAATTAGCGATTTTTCCTGCTTTTCCTCCGGGATATTTAACATATAACTTGAAAAATAAAAATACTAAAATAGCTGTTTTTATACATGATACAGTACCTTGGAATTTTACTAAAACTTTATCCTGGAAAGCTAAGATTTACTTAAAACCTCTATATGATTTAGCATTAAAGAAAGCAGATTATATTTTAACAGTAAGTAAGACTGTTAAAAGTGAACTAGAGGAAATTTTTGATATTAAAAATATATTTTTCATAGGTGAGACTATATCTCATATATATAAGAAAGAAAATATCTTAAAGACACACACAAACATTCTGGATAAATTAAGCTTAAATCCAAAAGATTACATTTTATCAGTAAGTACATTAGAACCAAGAAAAAACTTATTTTATCTTATTGATGTGTATAAGAAAATGTTAAAAAAAGGATTAGAAAAGAAACTTGTTTTAGTTGGTAGAAAAGGTTGGGATAAAAATATAAATCAGTTAATAAATAATGAAATTTCAGATAAAAACATAGTATTCACTGATTATATAACAAACGAGGATTTAATAACTCTATATAAAAATTGTTCAGCTTTTGTTTTATTATCAATATATGAGGGTTTTGGTAGACCGCCTTTAGAGGCTCTAGCTTGTGGTTCAAAAGTCATAGTTAGCGACATACCAATTTTCAGAGAGAACTTGGGTGACCACGCTTACTACTTGCCTCTTAATAATTCAGAAGAAGCAGCTGAACTAGCTTTTAGATATATAAATTATGAAGAAAAAGTAAAGCTACCTAATTATGATATATATGAATATCTTACCTTGAATTTTAAGCAAAATTTAAACAATTTTTTGAGGAATTTTTATGATTGATAAAAGCTACTTTAGATTATGTAATATATTCTTTAACGGCCTAACAAAAAATGATATATTTAATAATGCATCGAAATTTAAATTCATTATTACAGCTAATTCAGAAATCATAGTAAAAGCTCAAAAAGATGAGAGACTTAGAAAGATAATAAATGAAAATATAGTTACTTTAGATGGTCAAATACCTTATTGGCTATTTAGATTTAAATATAGAAACATAAAAGCTGAAAAAATTTCAGGCTCAGATTTTATATATGATTTATGTGAACATGCAAAACAGCATAACAAAAGAGTTTTTTTATTAGGTGGATACCAAGATAGCAATACTCTATCTGTGCAAAGGATTAGAGAAAAATATAATATAGAAGTAGATGGATACAGTCCACCATACGAACCTTATCCGTTTTCTGATAAAACAAATGCTTTGATAATAGAAAAAATCTTACAATTTAGACCTAATATATTGTTGGTAGGGTTTGGGGCAAAAAAACAAGAATTTTGGATAGACGATAATAAGGAGATTTTAAAAAAAATTGGTATAGAAATTGTGATAGGTGTTGGAGGTACATTCGATTTTGTTTCTGGAAAAATAAAAAGAGCTCCTAAATTTATACAAAATTTAGGATTAGAAGGTTTGTGGAGATTGATTATGGAACCAAAATTGTTTAGATTAAAAAGATTATTGGTTAGCTCAATGATTTTTTATTATTTTTTTAAGGAGGATATTTTAAGATGATTTTTCGATCAAAAGCCCCCCTTAGACTTGGCTTAGCAGGTGGTGGAACAGATGTGAGCCCATACTCTGATTTGTATGGAGGCATGATTTTAAATGCCACTATAAACATATATGCATACGCTACGATTGAGCTAAGAAAAGATTTTAAGAAATTTCTTTGGAAGAATTATAGTAGTAACAAACCAAAGGGGAATAGGTAAAAAATTAATGAGTGAAGAAGATTTAAATAATATTCATAAAAATATGTTAAAAATCTTAGAAAAAAATGAAATATTTATAGATGCTATCTTTTATTGCCCTCATGATTATGTAATAGAAGACTGTAATTGTAGAAAGCCTAAAATAGGATTGGCTTTAAAAGCAAAAGAGATTTTTCCAGATATAAATTTTGTAAAATCGGTAATGGTTGGTGACTCTAAATCAGATATGGAATTTGCAGAAAATATAGGTGCAAAAAAAGTTTTTATTTCTAATACTCATTCTCCAAAAGAAATTACAGTACCTTCTTTATATGATTTTGCTAAACTTCTTTATGAAAGTTATTAAATTTTAACAAATGCTGAGGAATGAATTATGTTAACTACCATAACTTTTTTATTAAGTTTCTTTATGAATTTGTTTATTGTTGTGTTTGCTAAGAAGATAGACATTTTTGTTATAGACCATATTCATTCTGGACCTCAGAAGTTTCATGAAAATCCAACTCCAAGGATTGGGGGACTTGGAATATTTATTGCGTTTACTTTGTTTCTTTTGTACAAAAATCTGTGGATTTACGTTATTGTGTTATTTCCAGTATTTTTATCCGGATTTATAGAAGACTTAACAAAAACATTACATCCAAAGATAAGACTTTTTCTTATGTCTGTAAGTGGAATATTAGCTTATATCTTACTTGATGCAAAGATTACTACGGTTCATTTGCCAGCTGTAGATTATATCCTAAGTGTTTCTGTTTTTTCTTTTCTGTTTACTGTTTTTGCTCTTGTTGGAATTTCTAACGCTATAAATATAATTGATGGATTTAATGGGCTTGCATCCGGAGTTAGTATTATGACTTTGTCATCTATAGCTTTTGTTGCAAACGATGTTGGAGATATACTCATAAGAGATTTAGCATTAACATTGATTTTTGCTATATTGGGATTTTTTGTAATAAACTGGCCATTTGGAAAAATATTTTTAGGAGATGGTGGGGCTTACTTTATTGGATTTATGGTAGGATTGTTGGCAGTTCTTCTTGTAATGCATCATCCGGAAGTATCACCTTGGTTTGCATTAGCTATATTGATATATCCAGTTTGGGAAGTAATTTTCTCAATATACAGAAGAAAATATTTAAGAAATTCATCTCCACTTCAACCGGATGCAGTTCATTTTCATACATTAGTTTACAGAATTTTTTCAAAAAAACTGTTTCCAAATATGAGTAATCTATATAGAAACTCTGCTACTTCTGTCTTCATTTGGATTTTAAATCTATTTCCAACTTTGTTGGCAGTTATATTCTACAACAACACACTTATACTTGCACTAATTTGTATAGCATTTGCAATAAGCTATAATTTTATATACAAAAAACTAATTTATATGAAAATAGGTAGCTTATAAAAATGAAAAAACTACCAATAGGAATACAAAACTTAAAGGAGATTGTTACAGAAGGATATTATTACGTAGATAAAACACCATTTGTTAAGAAGCTACAAGAAAAAGGAAAGTACTTTTTCCTAAGCAGACCAAGAAGGTTTGGAAAATCTCTCTTCTTAGACACACTAAAAGAGGCATTCAGTGGAAACAAAGAACTATTTAAAGGTCTATACCTTTACGATAACTGGGATTGGGATAAAAAATATCCAGTTATAAAAATAAGCTTTGGAATGGGAGTACATAGAACACCACAAGAGTTGAATCTAAAAATCATAGAAGCTTTATCTCAGATAGAAAGAAATTACGATATAAAACTAACAAACCAAACACCAAGTGGAAAATTTTACGAAGCTATAGAAAAACTATCAGAAAAATACAACCAAAAAGTAGTGGTATTGATAGATGAGTACGACAAACCAATATTAGACAGGATAGAAGAACCGGATATAGCAAAAGAAAACAGAGAAGTGTTAAAAGATTTCTACTCTGTGTTGAAAGATGCAGACCCATACCTACATCTTGTATTTTTAACAGGAGTATCAAGATTTTCAAAAGTATCAATATTCAGTGGACTAAACCAGCTAATGGATATAACACTACTTCCGGAATTTGCAACCATATGTGGATACACCCAGACAGAGTTAGAAACAGTCTTTGAAGATAGGATAAAAGACTTTGACAAAGAAGAAGTAAAAAGGTGGTACAACGGCTACAACTGGCTTGGAGAATCTGTTTATAACCCATTTGACATACTACTGCTTTTTGCCAACAAAATGTTTAGACCATACTGGTTTGAAACCGGAACACCCACATTTTTGATAAAAATGTTTCAAAAAAATCAGTACTACCTTCCGGATTTAGAGAACTTGGAAGTAGGAGAAGAGATACTTTCAAACCTTGACATTGATTACATCTATCCGGAAAATCTACTGTTTCAATCCGGATATCTGACTATAAAACAAACAATACAGATAGAAGA
>NZ_DAIDMN010000088.1 GCF_027448985.1 Sulfurihydrogenibium sp. | reverse complement strand
TTCATTTTAGCTTTAAGTTTTGCTACTTGTCTTGGTTTGTTTTAAAATTATTTAAATTGGAAATTAGAGTTAAAATATATCAAATATACAATAAGTTTTGCTCTATTATTATTTATATAATCTATTTTTTTTAGATTTAATAATATAAGATAATAGAAAGATAGTATAATTGAGTATAAATTAAGTACTCTTGCAGGAAAATATATTAGGTCTAATATAGAAAAAGCTAATGTACTTGTATGTATTGTTTTGTATCCTGTGATAATAAATGGAAAATTTAATAGTATATTTAGAAATATTGTATAAAATACTATTTTGTCAGATATCCAAAAATTAAAATTATTTTGTTTCTTAAATTTTTTATCAACTTTTCTATTTAAAAAAAAATATAAGCATAGATTAAAGATTATTAAAAATATAGAAAAATAACTAACAATATATAACATATAAGTTAAAATAGATTCAACTGAATAAAAATAATCTAAATAGGTTTCTGTATATATAAATCCAATATAATAAGCAAAAAAAGAAAAAATAAAAATAACAAAATCAGGTCTAAATATATCCAAACTACCAATCCTAATAAAAAAAATGTAAAGTATTAAATTCATACCAAAAAAAATATTAAATAAAAAATATATATTATCTGTTCCAACAATAGAATAAGAAAGAGCTAAAAAACTAATAAACACAATATTTATTGTGAAAATAATAATATAATTATTCATTTTTAAGCTTTCCATTCAGCATGGAATGTAGAGTACCTTTCAATATTACTTTACTTAAAGTAAAACTTTTTAGTGATATTATAAAAATTAAACCAACTCTTAAAATAAAGCTCAAAATCAGAGCAATGATTTTTTTTACACTTTTCAATTTTTTTATCCGAAATAGTAGAATATTTCTATGATACCAATATGCTGAAAACTCCGATACTTCATCTTCTCCACTGCTTGCTCCTACTTTATGCCATACTTTTGAGGTTGGTATGTGGTAAAGTTTATATCCGGATTTCCAAACTCTATACGAATAGTCTAAATCCTCCACATACATAAAATAACTCTCATCTAACAATCCGATTTTATCTAAAGTGCACTTTGGTATTAAAACATAGCAAAAAGTTATAAAGTTCACTTCCTTTTCTTTATCGTTTTCTTTTATCTGATTTTCAAATTTTCCCATATTTATATGGGTAGCTCTACCAAGCCATTCATTAAAATGACCACCATCATACCAAATTTTTTCCGGATTTGAGTAGTAAAAAATTCTACCTCCATAAATAGCTTTCTCTCCTAATTCTATCCTGTGTTTTACCAAATTCTTAATAGTATCTTTTTGTATAACAGTGTCATTGTTTAATAGTATTACACTATCAAAATCATTCTTTGCTAATGCATACTTTATAGCTACATTGTTTCCAAAAGCAAAACCACCGTTATAGCCTGTTTGTATAAATACAAGTGGATATTTTGTGGTTATATCCTCTGGCATTTTATCTTTTAGACTATCTTCAATCGCTTGATTGCCTCCTTTTTCCGCTTCATCCCGATTATAAAAAACATAAGGAATAGGTTTCTTAACTGGTGGAAAAGACAATCTTCTTAAAGGATTATTTGGATTCACCCATACATCAAGCTTGCCTTCCGCCCAAGCTTTTATATATTCCATAGAGTTATTGGGAGAGTTATTATCTACCACTATAACTTGATAATTTTCATAATCATTTCTAAGCACACTCTCCAAACACTCTATCGTATCCGCCCATCCGTTATAGTTTAGCAGGATAATGTAAATTTTAGGGTTAAGCATACTACACCTTAACGAAGATTTTCTTTAAATCTTATATGAAATTTTAAAATCATTGTTTTTATCCAATCATATTTATTTACCATTCTATTCTTAACTTACAGAAATAATCTTTTTGAAAAATCTTATCCTTTCCTCTTCCAATACTTCCATGTCTATAAAGTTTTTTACTTCTTCATGTAGAACTACTCTATTTTTATTCTTTAAAGCAAAATTTTTTATTTTATCAATTATTTCATCAGTTATAATTTCTTTAGTTAAGTCTACTTGTAATACATAATCCGGTAAATTATTTTGAAAAGCTGTATCGGTGTAACCAATAATTATAGGAAATCCTAACGCTAAATATTCTCTAACTTTTAAAGGTGAAGCCTCCTTCATATTGTTTCTGTGTAAGGCTAAACTCCCTATACATATATGACATTTTTCTAAAATTTTCTTGTATTCAGAAAAATCCAAAAAGCCATAATATATTACATTATTTAATTTTGAAGTTTTTTGGAGTCCTACTATATGAAATTCGTATTCAGGCATCCTTTTTGCGATATTTTCTATCAAATCTACACCGTGCCAAGGAACATTACCAAAACCAATAAAAAAAAATCTTATTTTGTCATTATAAAAATTTGGATTTTTTAAAATTTTATAATTATCCAAAATAATTCCGTTAGGGATACAAATCATTGGTTTTCTAAATTTTTTGTAAATTTCTAATTCAGATAGTTCTTTAGTTACTGTTACAAGAGCTTTTGTTTGTGACAAAAATTTATCTCTATTTTTCCTAAACAGAATATATTTAATAATATTTTTAAGATTAGGATTTTGTTTAATCCAGGAAAGAAAGAATTCATCTATATCGTTTGTTTGTACTTCTACAACTGTTGGGTAATTATTAACTAAATAAAATGCTGTTTTTGAGAAAGGCATAGCGTCGTATCTGAAATAAATTATGTTAGGGTTTATTTTATTCACAAGAGTAACTACATTAATGTTTAATGAAAAAATAAGCTTAACGCTATTCTCTTCTACTATGTTGAAAAATTTTTCGTCTTTTATACTTGCTTTACCTTTACTAAATGCCAATAAATATACATCCATTCCTAATTTTCTCCAAATTTCAACTTGACTTAAAATTTTCTTTGTAATTCCAGTTTTTTTTGAAAAATTTTCTATTGTGAAATATACTATTTTCATCTTACCAAACACTCCACTATTTTTTCTCCGGATTTTCCATCACCGTATAAGTCTGATACAACAGAGTTAAAATCATTAAAATATTCATCTATCCCTTTGGCTATAGATACTATTTTTTCTTTATCAGCTCCAACTAATTTGTTAACACCGACATTTACAAGCTCTACCCATTCTGTTTCTTCTCTTAGGGTTATACATGGTTTTTTTGCAAAGAAAGCTTCTTTTTGTAATCCGCCACTATCTGTCAATACAAATCTGCAATTTTCTAACAACCATAACATTTCAAAATAACCAACCGGTTCAATAATGGCTATATTGTCAACATTTATATTTTTAGATTCTATTATCTTTTTTGTTCGTGGATGTAGTGGTAAAATTACCTGTAAATCTTCAGCTATTTCTTTTAGTGCTTCTAATATGTTTTTCAATCTATCTGTATTATCCGTATTTTCTGCTCTGTGTATTGTACATAAAGCAAAATCTTTTTCCACTTTAACATTTTCTGGTTTTTTAGCAAATTGACGGTAGTATAAGTAAGCATCGTACATAACATCGCCTACCTTTACTATTTTTGCGTAAGGGAAGTTATCAAAACCTTCTTTTTTTAGGTTTTCAACTGCTGTATCCGTTGGACAAAATAGTAAATTACTAACTCTATCTGTTAGAATCCTGTTTATTTCTTCCGGCATTTTCATGTTAAAAGACCTCAATCCTGCCTCTACATGAGCAAGTTTTATATGGAGTTTTGATGCAACCAATGCTCCCGCCAATGTTGAGTTTGTATCTCCATAAACCAGTATCCAATCCGGATTTTCTTTTATTGCAACTTCTTCTATTTTCTCCATCATCTGTCCTGTCATAGCTCCATGAGATTTACCATTTATTCCAAGGTAGTAATCCGGCTTTGGTATCTGCATCTGCTCAAAGAATATATCCGACATATTAATATCATAATGTTGTCCAGTATGGATAATAATTTCTTTAATATCCGGATGTTTTTTTATCTCTCTACTAACTACAGCTGCCTTAATAAACTGTGGTCTTGCCCCAAGAACAGTTAAAATTTTCATTATGTTTTCCTCATAAAAATATTATACCATAAAGTAAGGTTCAAAAATCTCCAAAGTGTAAAACCTTGGTTATATATACTTTCACTATCTATTTCGTTAATCAATTTATCAATTTTCACCAACTCTTTTAAAATTTCTGAATTTACTATTATATCTTTAACCGTATCTTTATTTTCTTTTAACCATTTATCTTCGGGAGTTGCAAATCCAACTTTATCTACTCTTTTCCTAATTTGTTCCGGTAAAATTCCCTTCATTGCTTGTCTTAGAATGTATTTGGAATAGCCATTGTGTATTTTATATACAGAAGGAACTTTAAACATATATTCAATTAAGTTTATATCATCTGCAAAAGGCGTTCTTGATTCAATACTAAATCTCATTGAATTTCTATCTTCATACTTTAAAAGTGTTTTTAAATTCAGTCCTGTTATTAATTGATAAAGCTGTTGATTTAGGTTATTAGGTATAATATTTTGTCGTAGTTTTATCCGGTATGAGAAATTATAAAAAAATTCATCTTTCAGCAAGGATATTTGATAAACTTTGTTTTTAAATAAAAAATTTTTTAAAAAATTGTTGTTTAAATTCTTTGCAATCTCTGTTTTTATGATACTTTTAAAGATAAATTTTAAATCAACTGGAGAGTTATTTATGCTTTTTATTTCATTATACAAATCTACTATGTCAAAGTTCCTTATAAGTTCTCTATAAAAAGTAGGATAATAACCTATATAACCTGTAAATAACTCATCTCCTCCTTGACCATCCAATAGAACTTTTACACCACTTTCATATGCAGCTTTCATT
>NZ_DAIDMN010000087.1 GCF_027448985.1 Sulfurihydrogenibium sp. | reverse complement strand
CTTGTGGAAGGTTTTACGAAGATATGCTTTACGCTTATCCGGAAAATCCGGATTTGATGGTTTTCAACACAACATTCCTCCACCAGACCTTGAAGATAAAGAGATACCTTTGAAAAAAACCCTTCTAAAGAGATGGGGAACGGAAGAAGAGGTTTTTAAAGCTGTTAAGTACCTAATAGAAACAGATTTTACAACCGGAGCAGCTATACCTGTTGAAGGAGGTAGACTGATATTTTAGATTACATAATTTTTTTAGGAACAGCTGGCGGAAGGACGGTAGTATTTAGACAGCTTAGACATTCAGGTGGTATGTGGCTTCATTTTGGCGGGAAAAACATAATAATAGACCCAGGTCCGGGAAGTTTAGTAAGAATCTTTGAAAGAGGCTTAGAACCAAGAGATTTAGACGCAGTTGTACTATCCCACAGACATTTAGACCATGTTGCAGATGTTGCATCAGTTGTAGAGTCAGCTACAGATGCAAACAAACACAAATTAGAACTACTTCTTGCACCTTACGATGCGTTAGAAGGAGAAGACCCAGTAGTTTTAAAGTACACAAAAAAAGGTTTTAAAAGAGTTGAAATAACAACCATGGGAAATACGTACATTTTAGAAGAAATTACCATAAAACCATTGATACCTCACATACATCAAGGAGCAGAAACTTACAGTTTAGAATTCAGTTATAAAGACAAAGTCTTCATTTACGTTCCTTGTGGAAGGTTTTACGAAGATATGCTTTACGCTTATCCGGAAAATCCGGATTTGATGGTTTTCAACACAACATTCTTAAAACCAAATCTAAACTACTACCATTTATCTGCCGAAGATTTAGAAAGGATAATTCAGAAAGTTAAACCAAAGAAGACAGTTTTAACCCATTTTAGTTTACAGATGTTAAGGGCTGTACCTGTAAAAGTTGCAGAAGATATGAAAAAAAGAACCGGATTGGAAGTTGTAGCAGCAACCGACGGAATGAAACTGGAATTTTAGGAGTAGTGATGAAAGGTGTAATAATTGGTGGAGGAATTATAGGTTTATCAATAGCAAGACAGCTTTACAAACTTGGTTACGACATAACCGTTGTAGAGAAAAGAATGCTTGGTAGAGGAGCATCATGGGCAGCAGGAGGTATGCTTGCTCCGTTAGCTGAAGGTTTGGTCGGAGATTTTCTTGATTTTTGTTTAGAAAGTAGAGATATGTACAAATCTTTTGTTGAAGAAATACAGAAAGAGACGGGAGATAACGTAGGCTTTTGGGAGTGTGGGATAATATATCCGGTATTCAGTGAAGAGGAAAAATCCCTGATACAAAAAAGAATAAAGTACTACAACAAATTAGGGCACAACGCCATTTGGCTTGATAGAAAAGATATAGAAGATAAAGGGTATATGTTGGGAAAAAGCGTTTTAGGTGGAGCTTACTTTCCAGATGATAAACAAGTAGATAACAGAAGACTAATAACAGCATTGGTAATGTACATAAAAAAAACAAAAATCGAAGTACGACAGTTTGAAACTGTTAGATTCATAAACGAAAAAAATGGTGTATTTAAATCCGTTACAACAGACAAAGGAGAGATAGAAGCAGATTTTTGTATACTAGCAGCTGGAGCATGGTCAGGAGAACTTGAACCTTTAAAAGTTTTTCCTAAAAAAGGACAGATGTTTTCATTCAAAACAAAAAAGAAAGAAGAGTTAAAAAACATACTCTACAGTAAAAGAGCGTACATAATACCAAGAAAAGATACAAACCTTGTAGTTGTTGGAGCTACAGAGGAAAACGTGTTTTTTAAAGAAGGAGTTACAGTAGCAGGACTTGCGATACTAATAAAAGGTCTGTTGGACACACTACCAAATACAAAAGATTATGAAATAGTAGAGACATGGTACGGATTTAGACCTGCAACACCAGATGGATTTCCAATCTTAGGAAAATCCGATATAAAAAACCTTTACTATGCAACAGGTCATTACAGAAACGGAATACTTCTTACCCCAATTACTGCCAAAATAATGGCGGATTTAATTCATAAAGAAGAAGAAAGTCCTTACCTTAAAATATTTAGTTTTGACAGATTTAAGCATCTGATGGTATAATTTAAAACTATTTTAACTCGGAGGAAGTTTATGAAACTACCAGCAAAGCTGGTGGAGATAGTCGCCAACAACATAGCTCAAGAACTTTTAGATAAACATTTAGTAGAAGCAGATGACACAGAAAAGTTTAAAAAGGATATAAAAGACATACTTTTAAACGCCGTTGAAGAAGAAAAACAGATAGAAGAACAAGCGGAAAGGTTAGTAGAGCAACATATAAACCTTGTAGATGAAGAGATAAGATACAGAGAAGCTGTAAAAAAAGTAAAAGAAAAACTTGCAGAAGAAAAAGGCATCCATTTAGACCCTGAAGAAAGGTTAAACCAGATATCCCACAGAATAAAAAAGTACCTTGAAACGGAAGATTCAGTTGAAATATTTGAACATCCAAATAAAATAAGAAGAGTTGTTTTAGATATACTCAAAAAACTTCTTAAGGAAGAGAGAGAGATTGACAAAGAGGTAAGACAGAGAATAAGGTCCTACTCTAAAAAGATTATAGAAGGAACACCGGAGTGGAAAATCCTTTATAACAGAATCTATGAAGATGCTTTAAGAAAAAGAGGATTACTTTAATAAAACTCTCCGGCAAAGGAGAGCTTCAAAATGAATAAAAACCTCCCCTACTCAGAAATAGGATATAGACTTTTTTTTAAAACCAAGCCAATTATAAAAAAAATACTTAGGATAAACGTAGAAGGTGTAGAAAATATACCACTGGAAGGTGGATGTATACTGGCTTCAAACCATAGAAGCCATTTAGACCCACCTGTAATAAACACAATATCACCAAGACCAGTTATTTTTTTAGCAAAAAAGGAACTGTTTGAAGTGCCAGTTTTAGGATGGTTTATAAAAAAAGCCGGAGCAATTCCCGTAAAAAGAGATAGTAGAGATACTGCCACCATTAAAAAATCTATACAACTACTAAAAGAAGGTTATGTAATAGGAATTTTTCCGGAAGGAACAAGAGCAAGACCCGGAGAGTTTAGAAAACCACAGCCAGGTGTAGGATATTTAATAGAAAAAGCAAAAGTACCAGTTATTCCTATTTTAATTGAAGGAACAGACAAAGTCCTACCAGTTAACTCAAAATTACCTAAATTATTCAAGTATAATATTGATGTTAAAATAGGAAAGCCTATACGTTTTGAAGGTTTAACATCCTATGAACATATTGCAGAAAAGGTTATGGATGAAATCAAAAAATTAAAAGGAGCACATCATGGTTAACATAAAAGTAGCACAAACAGCCGGATTTTGCTTTGGTGTGAGAATAGCTGTAGATATGGCTAAAAAAGCCGGACAGCAGCTTGGTCATGCATACACAAACGGTCCTATCATCCACAATAAACAAGTTGTTTCTTATTTAGAAGATTTGGGAATAAAAGAGTTAAAGGATTACTCCCACCTAAAACCAGGAGAAACGGTTATAATAAGGTCCCATGGAGTCCCACCTGAAACGGAAAGAATGTTAAAAAGTATGAATATAAACGTTCTTGATGCAACCTGTCCTTTTGTTAAAAAAGTTCATGATAAAGTAAAACAGCTTGTAGAAGAAGGATACTTTGTTGTTATTATAGGAGAAGAAGGACATCCGGAAGTGATTGGTACCTTAGGACATTTAAAAGAAGTAAACGGTCAAGGTGTAGTGGTAGAAAATTTTGAAGATTTAGTTAAAAAGGTTCCAAAAAGAAACAAAATTGGTGTTGTAGCCCAAACAACACAAAGCGAAGACTTTTTTAGAGAAGCTGTAGGGTACTTAGCGGAAAACACGGAAGAGCTTAAAGTGTTTAACACTATATGTGATGCAACTTCCGTAAGACAAGAAGAAGTAAAAAAGTTGGCTCCTACCGTTGACGTTATGGTTATAATAGGTGGAAAACACAGTGGCAACACTCAAAGACTTTATCAGATATCAAAAACCTTAAATCCAAACACTTACCATATAGAAACAGCAGAAGAACTTCAAAAAGAGTGGTTTGAAGGAAAAGAAAATATAGGAGTATCAGCCGGAGCATCAACTCCGGATTGGATAATAAACGAAGTTGTAGAAAAAATTAAGGAAATTAAAGGAGTGAAACGATGAACGAATTTGAGAAACTAATGGAAGAAAAAGTAGAATCCGGATTTTACACTAAAAACCAAAAAATCAAAGGTAAAGTAGTTAAAATAACCGACGACAAAGTTTACGTGGACATCGGTCAAAAGATAGAAGCCGTTTTAAGAAAAAGTGAAGCAGAGAATGTAAAAGAAGGAGAAGAGATAGAGGCGGTATTCACAGGAAAAAGAGATAAAGACGGCTACTTTATCCTATCAAGGAAAGAATTAGTCCTACCAGAAAAAATCAAAAAATTGAAAAATGCCTTTGAAAACAAAGAAAAAGTAAAAGCATCTATTTTATCTAAACAAGAAAAAGGTTACATTGTATCCGTAGAAGGATTCAAAGGGTTTATGCCTTTATCAGAGTCTGCAACAAAAAAAGATGAAACTCTTCCGGAAGGATTCACCTTTGATGCGTACATAGTAAAATTTGAGGAAAGAGGTAAATATCCAAATATAGTAGTATCAAGAAAACAAGCTATATTAGAAGAAAAAGACACAGAAAAAGAAAAAATACTTTCCCTGATGAAAGAAGGTCAGAGGATAAAAGCAAAAGTTGTAAAAATTCAGCCAAACGGTGCAGTTTTATCGATAGAGGATGTGGTTTACGGATTTATGCCAAAAAGTGAACTTTCATGGGATAAAAGTAAAAAAGTGGAGGACGTTTTAAAAGTAGGAGAAGAATTAGAAGTGATAGTAAAAGAAATAAAAGATAAAAAACCTA
>NZ_DAIDMN010000086.1 GCF_027448985.1 Sulfurihydrogenibium sp. | reverse complement strand
CTTCTTCATTTTAGCTTTAAGTTTTGCTACTTGTCTTGGTTTGTTTTAAAATTATTTAAATTGGAAATTAGAGTTTATAAAAAAGTTGAATCAATAGATGTTGATATTGAAATATTGGAAGATATCAAGGAAAATATTTTGGAAAATCTCAAAAAGATAAGAGAATCTACATTAAAAGCAAAAGACCAAGAGATAAAAATCTGTATAGTGGCTACCAAAAAAGCAGGTAAAAGTATGGTTGCTAACTGTTTTCTAAAAGAAGAGTACGCTCCTACAAGTGCTGAACTGCCAACACCTTGCATAATAAAGTACACTCCAAACAAAGACTCTGACAGTATAGAACTCTACGAGTTGAATTATGAATACAAAGATGAAAATGACAAAAGTTTATCTGAGTTAAAAGTAGAAAGAAAACACTTAAGAGACTACGAATCTCCGGAAGAAGTAAAAAAAGAGTTAGAGAATGTATTTAAAAGTGTAAAAAAAGAAGGAAAAAGAACACCAGATTACGAAATCAAATACCCGATAAGTAAGGACAGTAATTTAAACTATGTAGTATACGACACACCCGGTCCGGATTTGGCAGGCTCAGAACATAGAATAGGACTTAAAGAAGTTATAAAAGACTCAGATGTGGTTATATTTGTGATAGACTACACAAAGTACGCTATAGATTCAGAGGTAGAGTTGTTTGGAAAGGTTTTGAGTTTGTTTGATAAAAGAGAAAATGTATTGATAGTGGCTGTAAACAAAATGGATGGTATGTATTTGGACCAAGACACTGAAAAGATAACATCTCGTGTAGCAGACTTTATAAGAGAAAAATACAAAGCCCTTGAAAGAAAAATAGTGGAAAAAGCCAAAGAGGAAGGAAAAAACATAGAACATTTTGAAATAATATCTATACCAACTTCTGCCATGTGGTATTTCTACCTTACAAAAACAGCGGAAAAATATCCACAGATAAAAGAAAAACTTGAACATATAGAAGATATAGAAGATAATTCAATGAATAGCTATATAAGTGAGATAGATGTTGTTGTAAGTAGATTAAAGAGAATACATAAAAATAACTCACCTACTTACGAAGATGCTATAAATCTGTCTAACTTTGAGACCTTGATTAGGTACACAAACTATATAGCCCAAGAGAAAGCCTATATAAGTAGAGTATCAAAACTGATAAACGATATTGACATATCTACAACTAAGATAGCGAACACTATAAACTCTAACAAGTTGACAGCATCAGGTAGAAAAGACAAAATACTACAACTTATGCAAAATTTTATTTATGAAGTAAATAAAATAAATGAAAATCAAAATGTAGAGGAATTTTTAGAAGGCTATAAAGATAAATTACTCCAAACAAGTGATGATGTGAAAAGCCAACCCGACTTGTTTTATGATGAAATTGAGTATATAGACAATTACTTAATGGGTTTAAAAGAAGTTGTTGACGGGGCTAAAAAGTTTACGGGAGAAAACCCTTCAGATTACAGACGATACATGTCTTCTTTGGTTGAAGAAATTGAAGAAAGAAGAGGTATAGAACTTTCAGAGTTTGACCCTAATGGTATTATAAAAGCTTTTAACGGTCTTTTATCTGATATGGAAACAAGAATACTGCCTAACATAAAAGATACTTTAGATGATTTAGGAAAGAAATACAAGCAAGAAATAGAAAATATTTATGAAAGATTAAAAAGTCTTGTAGATACTACCAACAGAGAGTTGGTAAAGACAATGGAAAACGAAGCTAAAACCTTAGGATTTGAAGGTATAAAGATGCCAAGCTTCAGACCAACTATAGATTTAAGCGGTGTTAAAAATATTGTAAACACAGAAATAAACATACAACCTATAGATATTGATTTCTTTGACCCATCTACAAAAAGAGAAACCAGAACAAGAAAAGAAAAAATACAAAAAGAAGTATATAAAGGTCTTGGTTTTCTTTTTTGGAGATGGCTTTTAGATAAAATGTGGGAAACAGTAGAGGAAGAGATAGATGTTGAGTACACTGTTGAAGTTTTTGACAAAGAAAGAACCATTGAGAAGTTGGAGAGTGTTTACAAAGATACAAAAGAAAATCTAAACAAACTAAAAAGATATATTGAAAATGGTAATACTAAAATTGTTGAGTTTACTAATCTAATTGAGTATGAAGTGGAAAAATCTCTTGATGAAGCGAAAGAACAGTACAAAAATTTTATAACAAGTATATTAAAATACGCAAACAATGCCATAAATGTTTTGAATACTTCTATAAAAGAGCAGGAAAAGATATTAGGATATGTTACTTTGATAGAATCCGGAGAAGATGGATTTAAATCTTTTGAAGAATTTTGGAACAGTGTTTACAAAAACTAAAAGAGAGGTAAAAAATCATGTTGATAGTAGAAAGCTTTTTTGGGGCATACGAAAAAAAACCAGAGATTATTTTAGAACTCTACAAGGAAATATACGGCGTTGAAAAAGAATCTTTAACAGAAGATGAAATGGAAGAACTTTTTCAAAAAACCATGGACACTCTAAAAGATTTACTTGAAACTGAAGATGTAAACTATACTTTAGGTAAATTTTTTAAAGAGATAAAACAGTATGAACACGCCAGTTTTCTGATAGATGAAAAATTAATTATACTCTCTGGTATAACATATCCTGAAAACAACCAGATACTAAAAAAGTACATAAAGTCAAAAGACAACGAAAAAGTTGCAAGGATAGTACATCTACTTGGTAAAGTAGTTGATACATGGAGAAAAAACAAAGTCCAAAGTGCATACGAAGTCAAACTGGAAGACCCTGAAAAATTCAAGAAAACCAAAGATAAAGCCAAAGAACAATACGAAACCCAAACACAGACTCAGACTCAAACCGAAACTCAAACCGAAACTCAAACCAAAACACAGACTCAGACTAAAACTACACACTCTACAAGCTCATCTGATGATATACTTGGTCTAACTGGCTCTTGTTTTGCCGGATTGGCGGTAGGTGCTTTGTTAGGTAAATTATTTGATAAAATACTTTTTGGCTCTGTAGCCGGATTTATCATAGGTGGAATTATATACTTATTTATCAAAAAAAGTAGAAACTAACTGAATGAATGTTTTAAAAGTTAACTCTGTTTTACCAAACTTAAAAGAAGAAATAGAAAAGTACAACATCGTAGTTTACGATGGAGAAAAACACCTTTATGAATTTTTAGAAGAAGCTGGAGAGTTTATACCAAACAATATAAAGCTAAAAGTCAAGTTTTGTAAAAATGTAAAGTACTCTAAAACAGTAAGTGTTATTTTAAACACTCGTGTACTAAGGTTTTTTAAAAAAAGAAGAGATTTAAGAAACATACCAGACCTGTACTCACTACTACAAGAGATAAGCAAATACAAAAAAGATTTTAGAAAAATTAACACAAAAGACATTGTGATAGTAGAATCAAACAACGAAAAAGAACTTTTTGACACTATACAGCAGTTTATAAACCTTGGTATAAACATATCGGTATATTCCAGAAAAGAGTTTGAAGATATACAAAAGGTTGAAAAATTTACCAAAAACTTGGATAAACTTGATAAAATTGTAGATAAATTTTATAAAAATATTGAACCGATGGATTTTGATAACAAACTTTTGAAAAATGCTAAGAAAGACATAGTAAAAAATCTCAAAACAATAAAAAACTCTATACCAAAGTTAAAAGAACAAGATGTAAAAGTTTGTATAGTAGCTACTAAAAAAGCAGGTAAAAGTATGTTAATCAACTGTTTTCTAAAAAACGAGTACGCTCCTACAAGTGCTGAACTGCCAACACCTTGCATAATAAAGTACACTCCAAACAAAAACTCTGACAGTATAGAACTCTACCAGTTGAATTATGAATACAAAAATGAAAATGGTAAAAGTTTATCCGAGTTAAAAGTAGAAAGAAAATACTTAGGAAACTACAAATCTCCGGAAGAGGTAAAAAAAGCGTTAAACATTGTATTTAAAAGTGTAAACATAAAAGGAGAAAGAACATTAGATTTTGAGATTAAATATCCGGTGAGTAAGGACAGTAATTTAAATTATGTAATATACGATACACCCGGTCCGGATTTGGCAGGCTCCGAACATGGAATAGGACTTAAAGAAGTTATAAAAGACTCAGATGTGGTTATATTTGTGATAGACTACACAAAGTACGCTATAGAGTCAGAGGTAGAGTTGTTTGGAAAGGTTTTGAGTTTGTTTGATGAAAAAGAAAATGAACTAATAGTAGCTGTAAACAAAATGGATACTATGTACAAAGACCAACTTAGTGAAAAAATAAGCTCTCGTGTAGCAGACTTTGTAAGAGAAAAATACAAAGCCCTTGAAGAAAAAATCATAGAAAAAGCCAAAGAAGAAGGAAAGAATATAGAAAATTTTGAAATAATCTCTATACCAATTTCTGCCATGTGGTATTTTCACCTTATAAAAACAGCTGAAAAATATCCACAGATAAAAGAAAAACTTGAACATATAAAAGATATAGAAGATGATTCAATACATAGCTACATTGACACTATAACAAACATCATGTCCATATTAAAAAGAACTTATAAAAACACTTCACCTACTTACGAAGATGCTCTGAGTTTATCTAACTTTGAGACTTTACTTAGATACACACATCACGCGGTCCAAGAAAAAGTTTACAAAAGAAAACTATCAAATCCAGCAAATGAAATAGACACAGCAATAAAAAACATAGTAACCATCATAAACTCCGGTGAAATATTAACTTCACAGAAAAACAACAAAATGTTAAAACTCACAACAAAGTTTATAGAGGATGTATACGATAAGGTGTATGCTCGTAGTTAAAACGGATTTATGTTGACTTTTCTTATGATAAAATTAAAATCATCAACAAAATAACCTTTGGTGATAGAATGAAAAAACTACCAATAGGAATACAAACATTTAGCAAAATAATACAAGAAAATCATTACTATGTAGATAAAACACCGTTTGTCAAAAAGTTAGAATCAGGAGGATACTACTTTCTCAGCAGACCAAGAAGATTTGGAAAATCTTTATTCTTAGACACTCTAAAAGAAGCATTCAGTGGGAATAAAGAACTGTT
>NZ_DAIDMN010000085.1 GCF_027448985.1 Sulfurihydrogenibium sp. | reverse complement strand
TTCTTCATTTTAGCTTTAAGTTTTGCTACTTGTCTTGGTTTGTTTTAAAATTATTTAAATTGGAAATTAGAGTTATATCATATTCACAAAAGAATGATTTTTAGTTAAAATATTCACAGATTTACACTAAAAAATGTAGATAAGCATTTATAAAAAACGGGGAATTATAATAATTTGAGAAAAAGCAGGAATGTGTATTGTGTTGATAAAATAGTAAAAGTAGGAAAATAATTTTGGAGGTGATAGATATGAAAAAACTAATTATTGCAGGAGTATTAACCGCAGGTCTATTAACATCGTGTAGTAGTGTTGGTGTTGTTGCTAAGATGGATAGTATGGAAAAACAAAAAGTAGAGCAACTTTACAACGCTAAGAAATCAGAGGTAGAAAGTAAGGTTGATAAAGAAAGGTTAGAATATGAAACCAAAGAGAGAAGTGTGATTATTGATAAAGCGAAAACATTTGTAACGGATATGCCTGTCGCAATAGGTGCTGGTCTTCTTGGTGGTGGTAATAGTATCACAGGTAATGTCCTTGCACATTCCGCATTGATAATAAAGGATAAACTTCTTGAAGAAAGATGGAAAGAAGACCAAAACTCTTATGCAATAATACCTATGGAAGAGAACAAAGACATCACAACAGAAGATAAAACATTCCAAGTGATTATAAAATCGGATAATCAAGAGTATGCTGAGAACTTTGCAAAGATTTTAGGGTTTAATAGACATGTTTACCTTTTCAAATCACCACTTGTAAATCTAACAGAAGAAGAACACCAGAACAAACTTGTTTTTTATGTGGTTGAGTTTAAAGGAGATCCTACCAAATGGACCAGAATAAAGAAAGGACTTTCAGCTCCGTTTATCAATGTGATAGCTGATGTGATAATAGACGGCAAGCTTGCAGGTAGATATCTACTGTATGGCAATGCTCTTAGGGCATTGTTTTATGCTAATAGTGCGATTGGATTTCAAGTGATTCCAACAGTAAAATACCATGGATTTTTAACTGAAACTGTTCCTAATTATATCAAAGAAAACAAAGAAACAGCTAAGAAAGAGTAGAGAGAGAAAAGGTGAGATGCTACAAACATCTCACCTGATTGTTTTTACTTATAGTTTGTAGATGGTAAAGTTATAAATCCACCAACAGGCTTGTTCCAGTTTTGATATGTGTCTAAATCTAATCAATCACTTAAATTTAGCTCCTGTTTGAGCTTTTCATAAAAAGACTCTCTGAATTTTTGAGAGTAGAATGCAATATAAACATGGGTCTGATTGTTTTCCTTTTCTTCTATCTTGACCCAGATTCTTCTGTGTACTGTATAAAACGCAAGCATAGTTCCAAGTACAACTATAACTGTTCCAAGCCATATAAGATTTGTTCCCGGAAAATAACTTACTTGAAGTCCAGAGAAAAACCTTGGCTTGAATGTGTCTATTAAAATTATATAAGGAAAGTTGTAGGGTTTTAAAAATTTTTCATAAGCTGCGATAGCAACAAATGGGTCTGCTGGTATAGGCATTGTAAAGTTTTTACCATCGTATTGAACTTGTACAATCATTAATGGGTCGTAAACATCCTGTTGTGCAAGCATTGGGTTTTTGTAATTTAAAGTTGTATTTTTCACTTCTAAGGTTGTTGTATCGAATTTTAAAGTAGGATTTTTATAAAAGTAATCCAACTTTGGAACTTTATTTACAAAGTCCATCCATTGTCTATCTAAATCTCTAAGTTGCTTTTCATAATCTCTTTTTTTATTTTCATCTGTTTCTGATACTAATTTTTGATTGATTTCATTACCTTTCATCATAAAAGCTAGAAGTTCATCGTATTTAAAAACAAGTAACTTTGCTTCTTTAATTTCTCCGGTTTTTCCGTAAGAAGTTTGAAATATCCGGTATCCTTCAACTTCCATAGGTTTATTCACTTCTATCGTTCCGGATTTAATAACCTTTCCTTCTTGGATTATGTCAACATCACTTTTATAAGATTTTATAGCACCAGCAAACTCTTTACTCTCGTAAAATTCAAGTTCAAATTTTTTTAAAAGTATAGAGAAAGGTAGTTTATATATCTCATCTCCCGGTATTAATGAACCTTCTCTGTACTTTTTAATATAATCTGCTGAATCTCCTTCTGGAATCTCTATCTGTCCCCTTACTCCAAGTGCAGAGCCCATAAAGGCACCTATCAAAAACACTATTATCCCTATATGAGTAACAAGCATTCCCATCCTTGATATCTTTCCTTTCTCCCCATAAAGGTAAACTACTTTTTCATTCTCTTTCATAGCTTCAACTTTCTTAAAACCTAACCTGTGTAAAACAGATACGATATACTTTAAAGTCTCTCCAACACTGCTTTTATACTGAATGTAAATGGTTGATGGCTTTTTTAGTAAAGTCTCAGGAAATTTCTTTTCCACTTTTCCATAGGCTGATTTGTAAATAGCCGGAAATCTCTCTATGGTAGCAAATATAACCGCTATTGCAACAAGAACTATAAGAAGCTGGTAGTACCATGAGTGAAAAACATTATTTAACCAAGTAATCCATATAATTTTAGCTGGTATCTCTCCATACTCTTTGTAATATGTTATATAGGTTTCTCCTTGTTTTATATAAGTAGAACCCAAAACAGATAAAATTGCCAAAAGTATTAGATACACAACTCCAAGCTTTACATTACCTAAAAAAGATACAATTTTTTTAATCAAGGTTTTCCTCCGGATTTATATTCATCAACTCTTTGTATTTGTCAACAACCGCTCTCCTTACTTGTTCTGCAAACTCCTTTGACAGAGGTTCGACTATATCGAAAAACTTGTTAGAACTACTTCTTTTTTTGGGAAAGTTTATAAAAAGACCACCATGTTTTGACTCTATAACCTTTATATCCCTAATTAAAATAACATCATCTATAACAATCTCAGCAACAGCTCTTACTCTTCCGCCAATTCTTCCAGTATCAAAGGGATATATCTTTACATCCGTTATCTTCATTTTGATTATAGAGATAAGATATTGTTTATTTCGTACTCTTTTATATTTGGAACTCTTATCTTTCCAAATGATATCTCAAGAGGTTTTGATAGGATTTTACCGTCTTCAAAGGCAACCATAAAGTTTTTTTCTCCTTCCATGTACTTTTCTACAGCAAAAACACCGAATTTTGATGCCATAATTCTATCGTATGCGGTTGGACTTCCACCTCTTTGAATATAACCTAAAACTTGATACCTTATCTCTCCCACATCCTTATCTTTCAATCTTTCATTTAAAATTTCAGCTAACTCTTTGGCTGATGCTACACCTTCCGCAAGAACTATTATCGCAAAACCTTTTTCCATTTTTTTTGCTTTTAGTATCTTCTCTTCTATCACATGGAGAGGTAATGGGTATTCCGGAATGAGTGTTATCTCCGCTCCGGTTGCCATTCCAACCTCAAGGGCTATAAATCCGCTATCTCTTCCCATCACCTCTACAATAAAAATCCTTTCATGGGACATTGTTGTATCTTTAATTTTATCAATAGATTCCATTGCGTTGTTAACTGCTGTATCAAAACCTATTGCGTACTGTGTACCAAATATGTCGTTGTCTATGGTTTTAGGTATCCCTATAACGTTTAATCCAAACTCTTTTTGGAGTAAGTACGCCCCTTGAAAACTTCCGTTTCCACCTATAACAAACAAAGCATCTATATCTAAAGACTTTATATTTTCATAAGCTTTCTTTCTAAACTCGTAATCTTTGAACCTTGGCTCTCTTGCTGTAAGTAAAATGGTTCCACCTCTTTGAAGTATTCCGGCTACACTCTTATAGTCTAAGATTGTGTAATCATTTTCAATTAATCCTTTGAATCCTCTAATAAAGCCTACTGTTTGTATTCCGTAATAGTTAGCGGTTCGGACAACTGCCCTTATACAGGCGTTAAGCCCAGGGCAGTCTCCACCACTTGTAATCAAGCCTATCTTTTTCATTCTTTACTTTTGCATATAACAAAAATCAGATGCTTGAGCCATTTCTGGAATTATATCTCCCGTTTGTTTGTTTACGTACACTTTTCTCACTGTAGATAGGTTTTCATAACCTTTTAAATTAACTTCTCCAATGAAGTACTTATCGTTTTCACAAACGTTAACAACGTAATCTTTTGTGTTCCCTATGTAGTTTTCTATCTTCTTCTGAGCTTCTTGTTTTGTTATGGCAAATGAAGAAGTTGTTAAAAACGCTACAGCAACAGCTACAAAAATCTTTCTCATAATACCAACCTCCTACAAAATTTAGAGATAATTTTATCATTTTTTATTGCATTTTCAAATAAAGTAAATTATACTTAATTTTAAAAAGGCGGAAGATGATTTATAAAATAGATATAAATGCTTTGAGAAGTTTTTATGAAAAATTGTTAGAATCTTATAATGTCGTGTCTCCCGTTGAAGAAAATGGTGTGATTATGTACAAAGAAAATCCGGATTTCAACAGACTACCTTTTGGAAAATTTCAGATTGAATCTGCAGGAAATTATACCTTAACAGAAAAACCCGGAAAGTATTTTAGCTACGTAAGACCTTACAACTCCCCCAAAAACTTTTTAAGACCACCACAAGAGATTTTGTTTAAAGTTTATAAAAAGGAAGGAACTTTATACTTTGAAAAAGAAGAGTATAAAAAATCCTTCGCATTTTTTGATGTTAGAAAGTGCGATTTAAAAGCCATATCTACACTTGATGATGTTTACATTAATAAGAACAATCATCCGGATGAAAACTATAAAAACTTGAGAGAAAACGCTTTAATAATAGCAGTTAATTGCAGTGAAGTATCGGATGTTTGTTTTTGTGATTCAATGGGTATTGATTTAAACGAGGATTACATATCTGATATCGTCTTAACGGAACTTGAAGATGGATTTTTATTGGAAGTCAAGACAGAAAAAGGAAAAGATATACTAAAAGACTTAAAGTTCAAAAATGCAACAAAAAAAGATTTACAAAAGAAAGAAGAAGTTTTAATGCAGACTTCTAAAAAAATCCGGAAAAAATTAAACACTGAAAACCTAAAAGAGATTCTATATCGAAAAATAGAGCATCCATACTGGGAAGAGTTAGGAAGT
>NZ_DAIDMN010000084.1 GCF_027448985.1 Sulfurihydrogenibium sp. | reverse complement strand
ACTTCTTCATTTTAGCTTTAAGTTTTGCTACTTGTCTTGGTTTGTTTTAAAATTATTTAAATTGGAAATTAGAGTTGCTACTAAATATAGTATAAAATTTTTCTCTTGTCAATAGCCTTTCACGATTTTTTCACCTTAAAAAACAGAATCGCAGGAAATACTACCGTTATCTTCGTTGTAGGTACAGGAAAAGTTATCTTCGTTAGATACTGCTTTTAGTTTTATAGGGTTTTCACTTTCAAGCTCTATACTCTGGGTAAATTGGGATTTTCCACATTTTGATACCACATCTTGTAGAGATTGGTTATTTCCTGTTTGTCTTGCAACTGCTATATCACCAAGACAGTTTCTTATATCACTTAGAAGTGCAGTTCTGATAGCGTTCTTTTTATACTTACCATACATAGGTATAGCTATTGTAACAAGAATGGCTATTATCGCGATTACTATCAACATTTCTATAAGTGTAAAGCCTTTTTTTCCAGACATGACACAACACACTCCCTCCTTTTTACCATATATTTTAATATAAAGTCTGTTTTGTGATTATGTCCGAATACCTTAAGTTAGTTACAGTTCCACAGGTAGGTGGTTTTAGAAGATTGTTAAATTTATTTGCTACATTTGTAATGACAATAGGATCAAAACTTATAGTAAAATTACCACTGATATTAATGTTGTTGTTTTGACCTTCTGATACTAACATACCGTTTATGTTAAAGTTACCATTTCCACTACCAATGTTTAGGTTGTTGTTATTACTTGTTGCATACACTATTCCGTTTATTTCTGCATTGCCATTTCTTTGTATGTTTATATTGTTATCAGATATTATTAAAACTGGATTATCTGGAGTTCCTAACTTACTGTTTGAATCAAGGTTTATATTTATATTCTGACCTCCACCACCACCAAAAATTAAGCTATTTTCTACTGTTAGATTATTAGCTGATATATTATAATTTTGTGCAAAGATGTTAACATTGCTTACATTTACTTTATTTGTCGTCATATTTGCATTATTCCTTGCAACTAATGTTAAACTTGAAGAGGGTGAAACATCACCTGTAAAGTTAACCTCATTTGCAGCTAAAGCTCCTCCACCGCTAAAATTACTACCTAAGTTTAAAGTTGTATTTTGACCTAAATCTACGTTTTTACAATAGATTGTAGATAGATTTGAGTTATTGTTACAATTTACAAAATTAACCTTGTATTTGCTTCCATCCCATGTAAAGGTAGGTTTCACTTGTATGTTTACTCCTGAAATGTTATAGCAGCTGCTTGCTGTAAGAGTATTACCAGAGCCTGTAACTGTTTCTAAGTTTATATTTTGTCCAAAGTTGCAAAGGTCGTATGTATTGTTTTGTAAGTTTGATGGATTTGTTTGGTCAGTTAATGTTAAAGATGCACCATTAGTTGTTAAACCTGTTGGCTTTCCGTTATCAAAAGCTACACCATAGAGCTGTGTCATTTTGTTAAATAATGCATTTCTATCAGGTAAACCATTAAAATAAGTACTTAACAAACTTTGCTGACATAGATTTGGGTCGTATTTGTAAGGATCCATATTATATGCAGTTAGACCTCCGTTGTTATTCTTACAAGTATTATTTAGAGAAATATTATTTAGCCTGTTAGTGTAATCATTTCCTGTTATTAATGCAGGTGTAATACAACTACTCTCGCAACTTTCTATACTTGAACTACCATCTAATTTCATGTTTGAAAGATTACACATAACCACAGTTGCGTATTTTGTAGATGTTGATTGAGTTGATATAACAGCAATCTTAGAAACGGTTGCACCTGCAAAAGTCCCAACGGATTTTATAAAACAAGAAGAACCGGCTTTTACCGTATAAACAACTACACCATCTGCATAGTTTTTTGAATCTCCACAGTTTAATTGTTGATTATTCATATCGTTAAATACTTTCATTATGCCGTAATCTGCCCTTTTTTCAGCTGTTTTATACTTTACATCTGAACTAACAAGGATATAACCATACTGACTCACATATACAGCAGCACTACCTAACACAAATACAACAGCAGATAAAATGAGAACCGTTATCAAAGAAAAACCTTTTTCATTATTCATTTTTACTACCTCCACTTATCTACTGTAATACTTTTCTACTTTAAACACTTTAGTTGGGTCTGTTTGAGATTGAAACTCTATTGTAAACTTCACTCCCAATCCGGATTTTTCAGCTGTAAAAGACCTAACTTTCGCTATGTTTACAGCATTTTCTGAATCGTTACAAATACTAACATCTTTCTTATCCATCTTTAACCAACCGTCAGTGTCTACATATATCCTTATAAAATGTGGAACTCTTACTATAAAATCACCTGAAGAAAACATAGAGTTTAAACTTGCTGTTGCATTTGGATTGTTTAAATCTGTTTTATTTATACAATCAGCATTGTTAGGATTTAGGTTAACAAGTTGGATAAATCCTGAAAATCCACCATTATACTTAAAATAACAGTTATCTTTTTGATTTGAACTTAATCTACAACTTAAAAGATTTGCTACCTTGTTGTTTTCGTCTATACTTAAAACAAAACCACTACCTCCCAAAGAAGCAAAAAATTGTACTTCTGAGTTGTTATTAGTGGTTTTTACAGTCATACAAAGAGGGTTGTCTGGATATGGATTATTTGTGGATAGTTTGGTAACATCAGGACTAAAACTGTTGTAATCTGGACAATCTGGTAAAGGTGTGTTTACATTACAGTTTTTACAAGGAACACCTACTCCCCATCTGGACATAATAAAGTCCAAAGTTGCAAGACCTGACTGTGCTTCTTCTATCGTTTCTGAAACAGGTTTTACTTTTTTTACATTTGAATTTCCAACCATAAACAAAGAAGTTATAGCCATCAAAGTTATAATCCCAACGATGATACTTACCAAAAGCTCTGTTAATGTAAAACCTTTACTCTTCATTTTTATACTCCTACTGAAAATTACACACAACTGTTCTTAATGTAAAAGGTTGTATATTTAGTCTATCTATTTGACCTGTTATACTAACTTCATTACAACCTTGAGAAGGTTGACAGCTTCCATTTGTAGTTATCCTAACAGTATAGTTACCACATGAGACAGTACTATCAGGATTTTGCCTGGATTTGCATTTTTCCACCTGAGAAGACACCGCGTTTATTACACATTCCATAGCATACCTTTTTTGAGTGCTAAAACCAAACATCGTTATCATATTCATAATTCCAATAGCCACAAAAAATATTATTACCGTTGCTATCAAAGACTCTATTAGTGAAATCCCTTTATTCAACGACATGTTCCGCTACCTCTCTCTATAAGTATTCTTCCTGCAGCTGATGCTACTGTAAATTTTGTGTAAACTTCTCCACTGGTAATGCAAACATTACCAGGAAATACACCTAAACCTCTGGGGTCAAACATAAATCGGCAATCTGAACCATTGAATGTAGAATAACTACTTAGATTTACAGTGTATAGTAAAGTTCCACTACAACTACAAACTGACCTACTTGTTCCAACATCGTAAACCGCAAGAGTTTTTGAGTTTGTTATACAAACACTAACATTTGTAGATTTTTCTAAGGCTTTTAGCTTTGCATTTTTTATTACCATCTCAACTTGAAAAACATCTTCTTTGTATTTGTAAGTTTTCATAAACTTTGGAAGGTTCAAAGATGCTATCGTTACTAAAACTGACAGTACAGCTATCGCAACTAAAATCTCAATTAATGTAAATCCTTTTGTTTTCATAATTTTTCTCCATCGGACTTGTTGATGAAAGTTTATAACTTTTTCGTATAAAAATCGTGAAAAAATTAGATTAACGAGCAAAATCTTTCGTAGTCTTCTTTTGTATCTATTCCGATAGAGTCTTTTGATGCTTGAATAACTTTTATTTTGTAGCCGTTGTAAAGTAGTCTAAGTTGTTCTAACTTTTCTACTTCTTCTAATGGAGAAGGTTTTAGGTTGAAGGAAAATTCCAGTAAAACATCTTTATGGTATCCGTAAACACCTATATGTTTTTGTGGTTTTAGTATTTTTAGCATCTGTGAAAAGTCTATATCTCTGTAAAAAGGTATTGGACTTCTTGAAAAGTAAAGGGCGTATCCGTTTTTGTCCGTTATAACTTTTACAACATTTGGATTTATGTAATCTTCTTCGTTTTCTATTTGGTATGATAAAGTTGCAACTTGGTCTTGTTCAAGGGTTTGGAATATTTTTTTTACATCTTGGGGGTGTATTGTAGGCTCATCTCCTTGAAGGTTTACAACAACATCATAATCAAGGTTTTTTAATGTATAGGCTATTCTGTCTGAGCCACTTTTTAAGTTTGATGGTGTAAGAATAACTTCAACCGGATAATCTGACAAAACCTTTTTAAACTCTTCATCATCACAAACTACAACAACCGGATATCCAACTTTCAAAGCGTTTTCTACAGTCCAAGCTATAACTGGTTTGTTTTTTACAGGTAGTAACAGTTTATCCTTTAATCTTGTAGAACCTCTACGAGCCGGAATAAAAACTGCCTTTTTAATCTTTTACACTCTCCTTTTTGGTAAATTAGTAACCATTTTTCTAAATCTTAATTTTTTCTATACTATCGGTTATTAAGGCAATTTCAAACAAAGTGTTTAACTTCTCTTCATCTTTAATACTCTTTATCTTCTTTTGTATTTCTTCCGGAACATAGCCAAATCTCAGTTTTACAGCCTTTATTATGTTTTCTTGTAAAGTTTTAATCTTGCCTTCTTCTATTCCTTTTTCTATACCTTTCTCTATCCCTTTTTCCAATCCTTTTTTGTAAAACGGGTCTTGTTGTATCATCTCTTGGGTTATTGTTAATGGCATCTTTCTTTCCTCCAGCATCAAACTTAACTTTTCTTTTAATTTAGGTCTGTAATCTATAGCTATCAAGAGTTTTTTTATGTAGTCTCTTCTCTCTTTTTCCGGTAATCTCATCAGGTACTCTACCAAATCCTGTATGTATCTTTCAAAGTTTTCTACTTTACATAAAACCGCCAATATCTTGTCTTCAATTTTATCACTTGTCATCAACTCTTTGCATTCTATCTCTTTTATGTCTTTTAATATGTATCTGTAAATCAGATTTTCTCTCTCTATCTTGTTTTCCATTGAAGGATTACCATCTCCTACGTACAACACCATCTGGATTATTTTTTTATCCGGATAAGTGTTTGATATCAAAACGAAGTACTCAAGCATTCTGTTTGGCATGTTCTTATCTGGATGAGTTTGAAGTTCTAAGTGGAAGATAGAGCCGTCTTCTAACTCAAAGATAGCATCTGCTCTTCTTTCTTTCGTTGATGGAAACGAGGTATCCAAGATTTTAACGGCTTTTTTTCCGGATAGTATTTCAACGAATTTTTCAGGTATGTTTTGAATTATATCCCTTAATGTTATATCAAACTTGTTTTTACGGTCTGGTTTGTTAGCCGGCACTATATGTTACCTCTGC
>NZ_DAIDMN010000083.1 GCF_027448985.1 Sulfurihydrogenibium sp. | reverse complement strand
GTTAATTTCTACTCCTTGTAATCTGTAAACTATTTGAGCTTCTTTTACAAGAAATGCTGCTAATTCTTCTACACCCATAACTCTTAATATATCGTGTGGGTTTGGAGAACCATCTGTTAATGGGTCTCCAGCTTTAACAACAGTATTATCTTTAACTATAATAAATTTACCTTTTGGTACTTTATAGTCCTTTTGTTGACCTGTTTCTTTGTTAAATACAACGATTCTAGAACCTTCACTCTTTAATCTAACCATACCATCAAATTCTGCTTTAATTGAACCATCATCTACTAAACTTTGTCCTGCTTTTACGAAACTACCATTTTTAACTATAACAAATGTGTTTTCTGATACTTTATAAGTTTGAATTTTGTTTTCTTTTGGATTGATTACAGTTATTTCTTTTGCATCTTCATATATTCTTACTATACCATCTATTTCAGATATTATAGCTTTGTTTTTTGGTTCTCTTGCTTCTAATAACTCTTCAACTCTTGGTAAACCACCTACGATATCTCTAACTTTTGCTTTTTCTTTTGGAATTTTTGCTATTATATCTCCTTCTTTAACTTTGAAGGTCTTTTTCACTTGTAGGTATTTATGGAATACGTCTGTTTTTTCAGCTTCAGAACATGAGAAACATTTATCCCAGACTTCTTCAAGTTGGTCTTTTGGTATTAAAAGGATTGTATTAACTGGGAGGTCATAAATATATTCTTTTCCTTCTTCGTCCCTTACTATCATTCTTGGTGTATGAAGTTGGGCATCTTTTGGTCTTAGGAATGTGATTACGTAACTTGTCTTTCCAGTTATGTTATCTCTTTCTTCTTTTATTGTAACATCTAAAATTACATCTCTGAGTTCTACTTCTCCGCCTTTTTCGATTACTATTGGGTCACTGAAAGGTTCCCATTCTGTTAAAACTGTTCCTGCTTTTACTTCTTGTCCATCTTCTACAAAAAGTACAGCACCGTAAGGTGCAGGGAATCTTTCTAATGTTTTGCCTTCTTTATCTACGATTTTTATTGAACCTTCTCTGTTGATGATAAGTTTTTTACCGTTTTTATCTATAACGTATTTTACGTTTTGAAGTTTTACAATACCATCTTCAGAAGCTATATGTTGTGTTTGGGTTGTTTTTGCTGTTGCTGCACCACCTATGTGGAATGTTCTCATTGTAAGCTGTGTTCCTGGTTCACCAATCGATTGAGCTGCTATAATACCTACAGCTTCTCCTATATCAACGAGTTTTTTCTGAGATAAGTCTCTACCGTAACATTTTGCACATACTCCATGTTCCATTTCACAGGTTAAAGCTGAACGAATTTTTACTTTATCTATTCCTGCTTTTTCAAATTTATCTGCTATCTCTTCCGTAATTTCTTCTCCTGCAGGAAGTAAAAGTTCTCCACTGTAAGGATCATAAACGTCTTCTACTACATATCTTCCTATTATCCTATCTTTGAATGGAACAACAATTTCTCCACTTTCTATTATTGCTCCTACTGTTATACCTTTCAATGTTCCACAGTCTTCAGCAGTTATTATTACGTCTTGAGCTACATCTGCTAATCTTCTAGTTAGGTATCCAGCCACTGCTGTTTTAAGCGCTGTATCTGCCAATCCTTTCCTTGCTCCATAGGTAGATATAAAGTACTCAACTACGGATAGTCCTTCTCTAAAGTTAGACATAATTGGAGTCTCAATAAATTCCCCAGAGTGTTTTGCCATAAGTCCACGCATACCTGCAAGCTGTCTTATCTGGTCTCTACTACCTCTTGCTCCAGATGATGCCATCATGTAAACTGGATTAAAGTATCCTGGATATTTTTTACCATTTTCTATCCTTTCCGTTTTTTCTATTTCCTCAAACATTTTTGATGCAACTTCGTTTGTTGCATTTGACCATATATCAATAACTTTGTTATGTCTTTCTCCTTTTGTTATGATACCATCTACGTACTGTTTCCATACTGTTTCAGCTTCTTTAATTGCTCTTTTTAGAATCTTTTCTTTTTCTTTAGGAACAACTAAATCCGATACAGCTATAGATATTCCAGCTTTTGTTGCAAATTTAAATCCTATTTCTTTAATTTTATCCAGTGTTTTGGCTGTTATTTCATTTCCATACTTTTCATAAATATCTGAGATGAGTTTTGATATTTTCTTTTTATCCAAAATTTCATTAACAAATCTATAACCTTTTGGTAAAATCTCGTTAAATAAAATTCTTCCTACTGTGGTTTCTAAAAGTTTTCCATCTTTTCTGACTTTTATTTTTGCAAGTAAATCAACTTTTCCTAGGTCATAGGCTAACTTCGCTTCTTCTTCACTTGCAAAAACTTTACCTTCTCCTAAAGCACCTGGTAATTCTTGAGTCATATAGTGAACACCTAAAATTATATCTTGAGAAGGCATTGTAACAGGTTTTCCGTGAGCTGGGGAGAGAATGTTTTGAGTTGAAAGCATAAGTACGTAAGATTCGAGTTGTGCTTCCACAGATAATGGAACGTGAACAGCCATTTGGTCTCCGTCAAAGTCTGCGTTAAATGGCGGACATACTAATGGATGAAGTTTTATAGCTTTTCCTTCTACTAGTCTTGGTTCAAATGCTTGAACTGACATTCTGTGTAACGTTGGAGCACGGTTTAAAAGAACAGGATGCTGTTTGACTACCTCTTCTAAACATTCATAAACTTCGGGAGTTTTCTCATCTACAAGTCTTTTTGCACTTTTGATAGATGTTGCATAACCTTTTTCTTCTAGTCTTCTATAGATGAAAGGTTTAAAAAGTTCCAGAGCCATCTGTTTTGGAAGACCACATTCGTGCATTTGAAGTTCAGGTCCTACAACTATCACAGAACGTCCAGAATAGTCAACCCTTTTACCAAGAAGGTTCTGTCTGAATCTACCTTGCTTTCCTCTTAGAGAATCTGAAAGAGATTTTAATGGCCTATTGTTTTGAGTTACTATTCTTCCTCTTCTTCCATTATCTATTAGTGCATCAACTGCTTCTTGGAGCATTCTTTTTTCGTTTCTAACTATTATTTCTGGAGCATCAAGGTCTATCAATCTTTTTAATCTGCTATTTCTGTTAATAACTCTTCTATAAAGGTCGTTTAAATCTGATGAAGCAAACCTTCCACCATCTAAAGGTAAAAGAGGTCTTAAATCTGGAGGAATCACTGGTAAAACTTCTAAAATCATCCATTCAGGCTTGTTTCCAGACTGTAAGAAACCTTCTGCTAATCTAAGTCTTCTAATAAGTTTTTTTAATCTTGCGTCTGCACCTTCTTTTAATATCACGTTTCTAACAGATTCTTTTACAACTTCAAAGATAGGAATTTCTTTTACTTTTTCTCTGTAAGCTTTGTATAATTTTTCTAAAGCCTCTACTCCAGTTAGAGCTAAAACAGATTGGTCTAATGAAGTTTGTTCTATATTGACTATCTGTCCAAACTTTAAATTAGTATTTCCCGGTTCTATTACAACGTGATATCCTTGAGTTATTATTACATCGATTTCTTTTTCTGTTGGTTCTACATCTCCAAACTTTAAACCTACTTCTTGAAATTTTCTTGCTATTTCAGCGATAGCTTTATTATAAATTTTTGGGTAATTTAGTTTGAATTCTAAATTCAAATCATCAAATGTTCCGGCGTATCCGTGAAGTTCTTTTTTCAACTTCCTAACAAGAACTTCCATGTCTATACGAGATAAAATATCCTTTACTTTTTCTGCACCCATACCGTATTCGTACTTTTCTGGGTTAGAGTATTCATACTCTTTTTGTCTAAGCTCTTCTTCACTAATTACAGAAAGTTTTACAAATTTTGTAAGACCTCCTTCTAAGATAGGCAAACTTCTTGGGTCTTTTTCAAAATCTGCTTCCTCTTCGTCGTTAACAGGATGTTCTATTAAAAGATAAGACTCAAAATAAACAACCCTTTCGATGTCCCTAGATGTTAAGTCTAGTAAACTACCTATCTTTGAAGGGGTTGATTTTAAATACCAAATATGAACAACAGGCGATGCTAATTCAATATGTCCAAACCTTTCTCTTCTAACATCTGACCTTGTAACTTCAACTCCACATCTATCACAAATTGTTCCTTCATACTTTTTCTTTTTATACTTACCACAAAGACATTCATAATCTTTAATAGGACCAAATATTCTTGCATCAAAAAGACCATCTTTTTCCGGTTTTAACGTTCTGTAGTTTAAAGTTTCCGGTTTTTTTACTTCACCATGGGACCAAGACCTTATTGTTTCTGGAGAAGCTAATGATAATCTTATAGCATCAAATCTCTGAAAGTTTTTTCTTTCTTTATTTTCCACGGCATTAGCCTCCTAAACTATAATAAAGGTTTCTTTTCTTCAGATGTATCACAGGATTGTACTTCACCATCTGTGATACACTCTACGTTAAGACCTAAAGCTTTTAGTTCTCGTACTAAGACTTTAAATGATTCTGGAACTCCTATATCATAGTAATGTTTACCTTTGATTATAGCTTCGTATACTCTTTTTCTTCCTTCTATATCGTCAGATTTAACGGTAAGCATTTCTCTTAGTGTATAAGCAGCTCCATGAGCTTCCAGTGCCCAAACTTCCATTTCTCCAAATCTTTGTCCTCCGAATTGAGCTCTACCTCCAAGAGGTTGTTGTGTGATAAGTGAGTATGGACCTGTTGAACGGGCGTGTATTTTATCATCAACCATATGTATAAGTTTTAACATGTACATGTATCCAACTGTAACTTCTAGGTCTAACGGTTCACCTGTTCTTCCATCTATCAATTTCACTTTTCCTGTTTCTTTAAATCCAGCCTTTACTAGCATTTTCTTTATATCGTCTTCCGTTGCACTTTCAAATATTGCAGTCTCTACAGGTATACCTATTTTGCTCAAGTCTTTAATTAAGGATTTTAGCGAATCATCATCTAACTCTCTTAAAGCTTTTTCAAGTTCTTGAGTATCTTTTAGTCTTTTCTTTGTCAATCTTTTATCTTCTGTCTCGTTAACTATGGAGTAATATTCAACTATTTTTTGTATTATCTTTTCTCTATCTAAAATGTTTTCAAGTTCCTTTCCAAGTTGTTCTCCAAGTTTTTTAGCTGCAAGTCCAAGATGGGTTTCCAATATTTGACCTACGTTCATACGGGAAGGAACACCTAATGGGTTTAAAACGATATCTACAGGAGTTCCATCTTCTAGGAAAGGCATATCTTCGACAGGTAAAACTACAGATACTACACCTTTATTACCGTGTCTACCTGCCATTTTATCACCAACTTGGATTTTTCTCTTTTGAGCTATATAAACTTTTACAAGTTCTATTACACCTGGTTTTAAATCTGCACCTTCTTCCAACGTTTCCTTTTTCTTTTCATAAATTTTTTCCCAAAGTTCTACTTGGCTTTTTGCTTTTTCTACTATATCTTTTGCTAAGTTAGCAGTTTTCTTATCCTTTATAAAGTTCGTTGGATTGATTGCTATAATTTTAAGAGCTTTATCTATGTTGTCTTGGTTTAATGTATCTCCCTCATTTAGCAGAACTTCACCGCCTATTTTAATGTCCTTTGATACTTTAACACCTAAAAGTAGTGACCTTAAATATTCATCTCTTCTTTCTATTATGAATTTCTTCTTCTCCTCTAGTTCTGCGTTTAACCCTTCTATTTCCAAGATGTGCAATGTCATAT
>NZ_DAIDMN010000082.1 GCF_027448985.1 Sulfurihydrogenibium sp. | reverse complement strand
CAGCCAAATATCTTACCAACGTCTCCAACGCAGCCTTTGCGGAGCCATGTATTGCATAGTTCGGCATGTAATCTCTTTCATATTCAAATCTTCGTAGTAGTAAAGACTTATTAAAAGTCTCTCTCTTTCGTTTAGATGATTTAATATTATATCAGAAAGTATTTCTTTCAGCTGTTTTTCTTCTACAACTTTATCAGGTGTATCATCGTTTGATGATATAACTTCCCAAAGGTGTAAACTTTCATCTTCGTCTTTACTAACATCACTATCGAGGGATATAAGGACTCTATTTACTAATACTTCCGAATACTTCATATACTCACTGGTGCTCATACCAAGGTATTCAGCAATCTCTTCTGTGGTTGCACTCCTTCCAAGCTTTGTTTCAAGTTCTGCTATTTTGTTTTCAAGGTTTTTGATTTTTGATCTTAAAGACCTTGGTATCCAATCAAGCTCTCTTAGGTGGTCTATTATGTATCCTCTTATTCTAATTTCTGCGTAAGTCGATAATTTAATTCCTTTTGATGGGTCGTACTTATCTATGGCGTCGTACAAACCAAGTATCCCTACTTGAATTAAATCTTCTTCATCAACAACAGCTGGTAAATTTTCGTGTTTTAAAGCTTTAACGATGTACTTTATCTTTGGTAAATATTCCATAATTATTTTGTTTCTATCTTCTAATTTAATTTGCATTTTTCCGCCTCCCAATTTTAATCTCTGATTTAAAGTAAGCAAATTTTATGCCAATTGTTTATAATTTGTTTAATGGTTGTTTACAAATAAAAGGTGCAATCAGGTTTATGCAGTGTAGATAATAACAACTGCGACTGAATATTTTTTTTCATGAGAGATAGATATGGATACATCAAAGTTTTTTTTATGATTTGTATCATTGTGCAGTATAATTTCTGCAGGTTTCCCATTAATTCCTATTATTTCAATACTTTTATAGTTGATTGATTTATTAAATGCTTGATAGTATGCTTTTATAGTTGCTTCTTTTGCTGCAAATCTTGCTGATAAACAGGGTATAAAATCTTTCTTTTTAAAACAGTATTGAATTTCTCTATCTGTGTATATTTTTTTTAAAAATCTTTCACCAAATTTTTTGTAAGCTTTTTCTATTCTGTTGTTTTCTACTATATCTATTCCTGTGTATATTTTCATTTTGTTTTCGTTAAAATCTCTTCTACTATCTGCATAGGTGTTTTGTTTTCTACATTTATTCTGTATGGGGCAAGTCCGTAAACTTTTTTCCTTTCTTCAAAGAGTTGTTTTATTTTTTCTATTGGTTGTTTTAAAAGGGGTCTATCTTCATCATTTTTACATCTTTCTAAAACTGTGTTTAGGGTTATATCAAGCCATACTACTATACCGTTTTCTTTCATTTTTTGCATGTTTTCCGGATTTGCTCCTAATCCTCCACCTGTTGAAATTACATAATTTTCTGTGTTAAGTAGTTCTTCTAACTGTTTTTTTTCTAACTGTCTAAAGTGGCTTTCTCCTTCTTTTTCAAATATGTCTTTTATTTTTCTTCCTTCTTTCTCTTCTATAAGTTTGTCTATGTCTATAAATTTTCTTCCGGTTTTTTCTGCCAGTATTTTTCCAACAGTTGATTTTCCACTTCCCATAAAACCTACCAAATAGATATTTTTCATCTTTTTAACCTTTCTACTATATTTTTAATAGTTTCTAAATCTTTTTCTAATTGGGATATGTATGTTTTTAATTTTTCTTCTAAGTTTGTCATATCTCTATTCCTGTTTGTAGTGCGATTTTTTCAATCTCTTTTTTAGGATTTTTTGATATTACTATCAGGTCTATTTTTCTTTCACCTAACTTTTTATACAGATTTTTAAGTATTTCCATCTTTATTTTAAATTTTTCCGGATTTGTAAGCTCGTTTTGTGTAAAAATAGCTATATCTATATCACCACCTTTTTTGGTCAAGTCTGTTCTACTTCCGAAGATTAACACTTTTGCATCTGGTATAACCATATTTACACTGTCCTTTATGTCTTTTATCTGTTGCTGTGTTAATCTTACTTTTGCCATTTTTACCTTTTAGTAGGTATGATAAAATAATTGTATCATAAAAAGCTGAAAATCTGAGATAAATATGGAAAACAGAGAGGAAAATTTTAAAATATACCTTTTTGTTTTTTTAACGGTTTTTATATACTTTTGGAACTTTTGGTATAACGCTATATGGATTCCTAACGAAAGTTTTTATGCTGAAGCTGTTAGGGAGATGTTTGAATCCGGAAACTTTCTTGATATATACTACAACTATGAGCCAAGGTTTAATAAACCTCCTTTAACTTACTGGATTGTTGCTTTATCCTCTTTTTTGTTTGGTTTAAATGAGTTTGCAATCCGTCTTCCAATTGTTTTGATGGCAATTGGGTCTTCTTTTTTAACCTATAAAATAGGGGAGATTCTTTACGGAAAAACTGTGGGAATGTACTCTTTTTTCGTTATGGCTTTTAGTTTTCAGTTTGTTATAAATTCAAGGTACACTTCTCCGGAAGTACCTCTTTTGTTTTTATTCACTTTAACTCTTTACCTTTTTTTGAAAGGTTATAAAGAAAATAAGTTTTTTTACATCTTACTCTCTTACATTTCATTGGGGTTAACTGTTCTTACGAAAGGGTATCCTTACTTTTTTGTGATTGGTGGGATTGTTGGTCTTTATCTTTTGATTGAAAGTCATCTTGATTTAAAAGAATTTTTTAAAAAATTATTTTATTTAAAAGTTTATGTTGGTATTCCTATTTCTCTTTTTATTGGTCTTAGCTGGGTTGTTTATATGGATTTAAAGTTTGGAGATGAGTTTTGGAGTGTTTATAATGAAGAAACTTTAAAAAGAGCTTTTAAGGAAGAATCTAAATTTTCTGATTTGTTTTTTTATCTGGTTGTTATTCTTTGGGGGTTTTTACCTTACTCTTTGACTTTTTACTACTCTTTTTTATCCGGATTTAAAAAGCTTTTAAAAGATTTTTCTTTTATTTTTAGCTGGATTTTTGTTATGTTTGTTGTTTTTACGATAGCAAAAGGGAAGATTCCAACTTACTTTATTCAAGCTCATCCGGCTTTATCTGTTCTTGTAGGGTATTTTTTAGTAAATCATAATCCTGATGGGTTGAAAAAGTACTTTTGGATTGCATCTTTCCTTGTTCCGGCTTTTGTAATAACTGTAATGAATGTATATATACTTTACACGTTTAACCTTGATTATTTTTACTACTTTATATGCTTATTTCCTTTTCTTTACATTATCAGATATAAAGATTACAGATTGGTACCTTTTTTATCTATGATGATAACTTTTATGATACTAACAGTTTCTCTTCTTGTTAAGGTGGAAAATTACAGACCTTACAAGGAGATTGGAGAAATTGTAAACAAAAATGTTCCGGATAGGTCTGTTCCTTTGATAGTACAAAACAGATTTTTCCATAACCTACCTTTTTATGCCAAAAGGAAGGTTCTGAGAGATTACACTGAGAATCAGATATTACAGTACCAACAAAATCACGGCTATACACTTGCTCTTGTAGAAGAAGAAACATTAAATAAAATCGGTGGAAAAGTTTTATGGAGTGGATACTTGTATCCAAGTAGTGAATCAAGGTTTGCTGTATTTCTTAAAAATGTTGCCAAAGCGGAGAAAGGAGATTATTCAGGATTTGTGAAGATGTATCTTGTTTACACTACTCGGTAGTAAAACATACTGTCTGACTGAATCAGATTTTTTAGTTGTAGATTAAAGAGAATACTATCTATATCCGGATATTTGTTGTAAAATTTTTGTAAAATCTCGTCGTAATGTCTTTTTGTGTCTAAAAACATCAGTATGTCTTTTTCTTCAGAAGTTAGCTGATAAAGGTCTAAACCAGATAAAGGAGATTTTAAAAATGGTAAATACTCCTTTAAATCTTCAAAATCTGTGATGGGTATGGCTCCTTCTTTTATTAAAATGTTGTTTCCTTTTCCGTAGGTGTTATTTATGTTGGTTGGAACTGTAAAAACAAGTCTTCCATACTCGTTGGCAAGGTTTGCTGTGATTAAACTTCCAGATTTTTCCGGAGCTTCTACAACGAATACACCGTAAGACAATCCTGCAATAACTCTGTTTCTTTGAGGAAAACTGTAAGCAGAAGGTTTTGTCCCCAAGGGAAATTCGGATATTACACAACCATTTTCTACTATACTTTCAAAAAGTTTTCTGTTTTCCGGTGGGTAAAAAATATCTAAACCACTTCCTAAAACGGCGGTAGTAAAACTTTTTTCTTCTAACGCAACCTTATGAGCCAATGAATCAATACCAACAGCTAATCCGGATACTATATTTACTTTATTTTTTGCCAACTCCCTTATAATCGTGTTTACAATAAAAGTTCCATAGTTAGAATGTCTTCTACTTCCAACCACAGATAAGGTATTTTCTGGAATAGGAAAGTTTCCTTTAACGTAAATAACAGCTGGTGGGTCAGGAATATTCTTTAACAAGGATGGATAATCCGGAGAGGACAAAGGTACTATTTTAACATTCATTTTTTCAGATTTTTCAATTTCCATTAAAGCAACGTCTTTTAAGGTTTTATCTCTTTCAGTAATAACTTTAGCTAAACTTTCCCCAAAATCTGTTTTTAATGTTTGATAATCAATTTCTAAAACTACCGATGCAGAGCCATATTTTTCTATTAACTTTTTGATTGTTATATTTCCTAAACCTTTCGTAAAGTAAAGTTCTAAACAAGATAATATTTCTTCCATATTTCAAAGCCCTTATTTTTTTGATAAAATACTATTATAGCAAATCGAGGAGAACAAATATTGGAAGGGACAATAGGAAACTTTATAGAAGAGCTTGCAAAGAAGAAAAAAGGAGAGTTTTACATCTTCTATGAGGAAGTTCCTATAAAGGTTATATTGAACGTTTTAGAGATAGATTTTTTAAAAAAACAGATAGAGTTTGAGATTAACTCTAAAATAGAAGCGATGGTTTCTCAAGAAAAGGAAATATACGCAAAATATGGAAACGATATTTTAGTTTTAAAAGCCCTTATGTGGAACAAAGAAGTTTTGATAACATCTTTTCCTACCTTTGCAGTTGAGCCAAAAATTAAAAGAAATTATGTAAGAGTAAAATGTCCTTCAAGTAAACCAGTACTGTTAGAAATAGATAGTAATATCTGTGTAAGCCTGAGAGATATATCAGAAAAAGGTTTTAGTTTTAAACTTCCAAAGAATGTTGAGATAAATTTGGAAGAAGAGTACGATGGTAGAATTAACATTTCTGGAAAGTCTTATCCATTGAAATTTAAAATTCTCTATAAATTAGAAAGACCAGACAACACATTTAGATACGGTGCAAAAATCATTCAAGCTAAACCGGTTTTGGAAGATGAAATAGCAAAGTACGTTGGAGATAGACAAAGGGAACTTGCAAAAATATTAAACACTTTTGCAGATTAAGGAAGACCTAAAACTTTATGACACTGTGGTATTATTCTACTTTCAATACCTATTTTTAATAACTCATCTTGTAAGTGAAGGGCTTTTTTTACCATATCAGGTTTATTACTTTCCGGTTGAAGTACTATAACATCGTTTTTTAGTATAGCTATAAATTCCGGTTTTATGATGCGATTTATTGATAAGTTTTCATCTACGACAAATTTTAGCTCATTTATATAAGGTATCAAGTTTTTATTTACAAGGTAAAAAGGTGGTTTTGGAGA
>NZ_DAIDMN010000081.1 GCF_027448985.1 Sulfurihydrogenibium sp. | reverse complement strand
ACTTATTCAACAGGTGAAATTTCTTGGAATCCGGATGCTAACTCTATCATAAAAACAAACGATGGAAAGTACTTTGTACTAACCCATTTCGAAGAACCACCAGGAATGATTTACGCTGCAGAAATAGACCCAAACACACTTAAGGCTAAAAGTATAACCCCTATTGACTTTAGCTCAGTAGGTGGAACTATTATAAACTGTGCAGGCTCTCTAACACCTTGGAACACACACCTTGGTGGGGAGGAGGATTACAGCTTAAACAGTATATACTCTGTATCAGCAAATGGAAAAAATCCAAGTTTTGTAAAATGTGAAAAAGGAACGGATGGATACTTTACAGGAAACGATAATAATGGAAAACCAAATTCTTTTTGTCAATATGTGGGAAGTGTTCAAAGATACCTTAAAGATACAAACATAAATGAAAACAACGGATACTTAGGACAAAAATTCAACCTGTACAACTATGGGTATAACGTAGAAGTTGGATATGTTAACGGACAGTGGAAAGTTGCAAAACATTACGTAACTGGTAAATACACACCGGAATTAGCTGTAGTAATGCCAGATAAAAAAACTTTATACATGTCAGATGATGGAAGTGACAAAGGTTTGTATAAGTTAGTACTGGACAACCCACAAAACAGTTTTAATGACAACTGGTGTGGAACACTGTACGCAGCGAAGGTAAAACAACTTTCAGCAGATAACGGAGGAACTTTTGATGTAAGCTGGATAGAACTTGGTAAAGGATGTGATAAAGATATAAAAACCATCATAGATAAAAAACCTTTGTTAACGGATATTTTTGATTTAGAAAATCCAACTTCTTGTCCAGCGGATTACAAACTTATAAAAGAAGATGGTATACAAGAATGTCTAAGATTAAAAACTGGTTCCAATAGATCTTCCAAGTTTGCAACAGATGACGAGGTAAAAAAAGCAGCAGCATTTTTAGAAACAAGAAAGTATGCAGCTTACTTAGGTGCATCTATTGAATTTAGAAAAGGTGAAGGCTTAGCTTATGATCCGGATAATAATGTATTATACTTTGCCATAACTGAAATAGAAAAAGGTATGGCAGACACATCTGGAGACATACAACTACCAGAAAACAGCTGTGGTGCAGTTTATCAATTAGTTTTAGATTCAAATTACAACGCAACAAAAATGCAGGCTATATTAGTTGGTAAACCAATAAATAAAAACTCCAATGACCCAGATTATCAAAAGTATGGAAGTAAATGGTCATGTCATCCAGATTATATAGCAAATCCGGATAACTTAAAGTATATAGGCCTTAACACTTTACTTATAGGGGAAGATACGTCAAAACATATAAACAACATGGTATGGGCTTATAACGTAAAAGATAAAAAATTAACGAGAGTCATGTGGGTACCAACAGGTACGGAAGTTGCAGGTGTATTTGCCCATGATCAAATAGGAGATAAATATATCATGACTTTAAACATACAACATCCTTTTGTTGATAAATCTTATAATGCAGATGGCGTAGTTTCTAATCAAACGTATTTAGACCAAAATAAAGATAAAAGAAAGGGTGTTTTAGGATTTATATTAGGTATTCCAAAAGACTTATTAAAGTTAACACATTAAAATGTAACGGGGGGTCTTCCCCCTTTTTTTAATTGAGTAATAAAAAGGGAAAAACCATGGTTAAAAATTATCTTATAAGTGGATTAGTTACGCTTTCTTATTTAGGAATTTATGTTGCATTTTTACATAGTTGTGATGGAAGCTCATCATCAAATTCATCAAGTAATGTTTTATCAAAAGCAGCTTTTCTAGAGAACATTGAAAAGGAAAACAACATCAGTTTTACCAATATTGAAATTCCGGGAGCTTACATACCTCCTCAGTGTTATACAAAAACTGAAGATGAAAATGGAACTGTTCATAACCCTTGTTATACTTGTCATACTCAAGGAAAACCTCCTAACTTTTGGAATGATGTGGATTTACAAGAATCTTACGATTTTCCGGAAAAAATGCTAATAAACCCATACAAGAACCTTTTTATAGATAAAACAGATTTTATAAATTCAATTTCTGATGATCAAATACTAAATTATATCAGACAGTCTAACTACTTTGATACAGACGGAGAAATCAAACTTCAAAAAGTGATGCCCAGAGATTGGTTAGGATATGTTCCAGATTGTTATTTTAACTTTGACAACGACGGTTTTGACATCAATCCTAAAACTAACTCTTACACAGGATGGGTTGCTTACAAGTACTATTCATTTTTGGGAACCTTTTGGCCAACTAACGGCTCAACCGATGACGTTCTAATAAGATTACCTCAAGAATTTAGGTTAGATAACAATGGAAATTTTAACAAAGAAGTCTACAAAATTAACATATCGATTCTTGAAACGATTGTTAAACAACAAGATGTAGAATTGGATTACACGGTAGATGAAACAAAATTTGGAGTAGATTTAGACAAAGATGGGAAATTGTCTAAAACAAACAGAATAAAGTTTAGTTTAGACCTTAAATTTATTGGTAAGGCAAGAGAACTTCAATCTCAAAATAAAATCAAAATAGAACCTGGACTATTTCCGGTAGGAACAGAATTTATTCATACAGTTAGGTACATAGATTTCGATGATAGCGGAAACATAAAGTTATCACCGAGAATCAAAGAGGTAAGGTACGCTTACAAGGAAGAGTTTTTCTCAACGTCCGAAATTAAATACATGATAGATAAAAAATATTTAGAAACTCATCCAAACTTTAATCAAGACCCTAACGGTCTTCCTCCTTTAGAAGGATTCCCAGGTAATTTTGAAAAAGGTTTAAAAAATATGTATGGATGGAGATATAGTGGCTATATAGAAGATAAAAATGGAAATTTAAGACCTCAAACTACTCAAGAGTTAACATCCTGTATGGGCTGTCATGACACAATAGGTGCAACTACGGATTCTATTTTCTCTTTCTCTAGAAAATTTGCTTTTGGATACTGGAACAATACCTACCTTAAAAATGTTCCGGAACCTGTTGCCGAATACAAAAAATTTGGAAAACAGTATGAATATACATTTTATTTAAAAAACAACAAATCCGGAAACGAGTTTAGAACAAATAAAGAAGTGGAAAGTAGATTCTTCAATCAGGATGGTAGTTTAAAAGAGGAGATGATAAAAAAACTTCATAACGATATATCTTTATTACTCTACCCATCTAAAGAAAGGGCATTATTGCTAAATAAAGCATACTTGTGGGTAGTAAAAAATCAGAAATATAGATACGGAAACATGTTTGATGCAATATCTTTAGATAAAACAGTTCACAAACAGGTAAAACCCAAGCAAACAACCGGAATAGTAGATTTAATTTACTGATTTATAATAATTTTCAGCTATACCAAACATAAGAAAATACAATGGTAGTATAGCGTCCCATATACCACTAAAAATTCCTCCAACCAAATAGTAGGTTGGAAAAACCAAAAATGGTAGTCCAACAGCCTGATGAATATTTTTTAACCTTATCCTAAGGACGAACCTAAAATATCTAAACATCAAATACAAAAGTCCTAATAGTCCTATCAAACCTATATTTATCGTTTCTGATATAAAAAATACAGATTCGTAAGACCTTCCTACCGGAGAAGGAGGGTCTAACCTCTGTCCTGCATTGTAACCGTGTCCTATCAAAAGAGGTAAAAAGTTTTTATTTTCTATATCCTTTTTGATTACTTCTAAACCCTTTTTCCCTATCTCCCATCTTGCACTGGAAAATTCGTTAATTTCAGCTTCCGTAAGCTGTCTTCCAATAAAAACAGCATCAAACAACAGTTTATACTTTGGGAACTTTTCAACGGCAATATAAGTCCCAACAACAACAATCACCAAAAACAATCCGGATAAACCATAGATTACTTTTTTACCTAACTCAGACATTTTAAGTAAGATAAAAAACAAAACTAAATATGAGAAAAATATTCCAAGTATTGGGTTTCTTTTTCCGGTGTAAAAAACCAAAAATGTAAAAACTAAAAAAAGAAGCAGATAAACAACCTTTTTAAACTTTTCTCTTTCAATCAAAAACATCACAAAAGCAGATAAACTTCCAAGAGAAAAAACTATACCAATCTCAAAAACTCCACCCCAAATAGGTTTTTCCAAACCTCTATAGTAGTTAAAAACGGTAACGACAGCTTCTATACTACAAAAAATAACTATTGTTAAATTTAGTTTGTAAAAAAGTTTCTCTGAAGGCTTAAATAAGTCTTTTGCAAAGTAGGTGATGTTGAAAAATGTTTGATTTAGAGCACCGGGAAGTTCCTTTAATCCTCCGTATATAGTAGTTGATAAAACAGAAGGTGTGATTATCATAAATAAAGGTATTTTTAGTTCACCGTTTATTTTTAAATCTCTTTTTGCAATTTTATAAATTTCGTAAATTAAAAAAAGAATTATAAAGCCGGTAAAAACAGAAATAGACAAATAAGCAGAAGCAAAAAGTATTATGAGCCAGTTTTCTCTTTCTTTAATCAACTAAAGCCTCCTTTAAGTTATGTTAAAATTTTAGCATATAATAAAAACGGAGGTTGAGATGAGAGAGTTTTTTAGAAAAAGAAATTATCAGGAGGTAAATACAAAGTTAAAAAGAAGTCTTGGTTTGTGGGACTTGGTTTTTATAGGTGTTGGGGGAATCATAGGAGCCGGAATATTTGTCATAACAGGTCAAGCAGCTGCCACTTACGCAGGACCTGCAATCGTGCTGTCTTTTATCCTATCTGCAATTGCAATAGGTATAACAGCTTTAGTGTATGCAGAGTTTAGTTCAGCTTTTCCAGTTTCCGGAAGTGCTTACAGTTATACGTATGCAACCTTAGGAGAGATAATAGCTTGGCTTGTAGCTTGGAATATTCTACTTGAGTATGGTGTTGCAGCCGCAGCTGTTGCAACAGGATGGTCCGGATATTTAAGGACATTTTTAGAAAAAAATTTAGGATTTACTTTGCCTGTGGAACTAACAGGAGCGTTTGACCCGTCAAAAGGTACAGTTTTAGACCTTTTTGCATTCATTGGGATAATTGGAGTTTTTGCACTTTTAACCATCGGTATAAAAGAAAGTGCAAAGGTTAACTTTTTTATAGTTCTTTTAAAAATAACTATCCTTGTTGTTTTTATCTTTGTCGGTATTAAGTATGTAAAACTGGAAAATATAACATCTAACTTTTTACCTTTTGGTTGGCAAGGTGTGTGGTCGGCTGCTTCTTTAATCGTGTTTGCTTACCTTGGGTTTGATGCTGTCTCTACGTTGGCGGAAGAAACAAAAGACCCCCAAAAAACATTACCAAAAGGTTTAATTTTGGCTCTTGGAATAAGTACCGTTCTTTACATCGCTGTATCCTTTGTTTTAGTTGGGGTTTTACCTTATTACTCCTACGATGGAAAACCGGATTCTTTAGCTTACGCAATGTACCAGCTAAATGAAAAATGGGTTGCAGATTTTATATCTATTGGTGCAGTTATAACAATAACAAGTGTCATGATAGTTATGGGTCTTGGGTTTACAAGAGTTTTATACTCTTTGGCAAGAGATGGGCTATTTTTTAAAACATTTGCCCAAATCCATCCAAAATTCAACACTCCTTATAAAGCGTCTATTTTAGGTGGATTGTTTTTATCTGTTTTAGCCGGATTTTTACCTTTAAAACTTCTTGCAGAGATGGTAAACATAGGAACATTGTTTGCGTACTTTATGGTTGGCGTTGCAGCAATCGTAATTAGAAACAATCCGGATATAAAACCTTTATTTAAAGTTCCGGCTGCAAACCTACTTTTACCTTTAAATCTACTGTTCTTACTATTCATTATGGCAGGACTTCCTCTTGATACATGGTTAAGATTTTTTGT
>NZ_DAIDMN010000080.1 GCF_027448985.1 Sulfurihydrogenibium sp. | reverse complement strand
TGGAAAATTTGTAAATTTAAAAGATATTTTTTACAAAATAGATTTTATAAATATAAATTTAAGTTTGAATCCTAAGGAAATTACAGTTTCAAACTCCGAGATGGCTATACTAACTGAAAAAAATACATTGATAATACTATCAACAGAAAATTTGGAAGAAAATTTAAATAAAGTTAAAATATTTTTAGCAAAAAATAGTTTATCGAATTACAGTTATTTAAATTTTAGTTTTGACGAAATGGTAATAGCAAAAAAATAAAAGAGGTTAAAAATGGCGAAAAGTAAAATGTTTGTTTCTTTGGATATTGGAAACAGTAAAATATCTACAATATTTGCAGATGTTGATGAAATAGGGAACATATATATTGTAGGTTCAGGAGAATCTATATCCAAAGGAATTGAAAAAGGTATTATTATAAGTCCAGTAGATGCGACAAAATCTATAAAAGAGAGTGTATCTACAGGAGAAACAGCATCTGGATTCAGGGTCAGTGCAGTTTTAGTCAACATTGGTGGAAATCATATAGAGGCAAAAAAAGAGAAAGATACTATCACACTTTCCGTACCAAACAAAGAAATAGATAAAAATGATGTTGATTCCTTAATAGAAAAAATAAGTTCTAAATATCATAGTGAAAATACAACTATCCTTCACATTATACCTACTAAATACATCCTAGATGATGAAGATATAGTTTATGATCCAATAGGACTAATTGGAAATAAACTTACTGGAGAATTTACCATTGTAACAATAAAATCAAGTACTTTAAATAATATAAAGAAGATTGTTGAAAATGCAGGATTACGAATACTTGATGTTATCGTAAATCCTTTGGCATCTTCTACTTCGGTTCTTTTTCCAGAAGAAAAAGAGTTGGGAGTTGCTCTTATTGATATAGGTGGTGGTTTGAGTGATATTGCAGTTTATAAAAATGGAGCTTTAGAAATGCTAAAATCAATTCCGATAGGAGGCTCTTTAATTACAAAAGATATATCTTTTAGATTTAAAATATCAAAAGAGTTGGCAGAAAATTTGAAAATTAAATATGGGATGGCAGGCGTTGAATTTTTAGAAATAAATGAATATATAGAAATTCCTTCCAGAGAAGGGGAAGATAATATAAAGATAGAGAGAAAAGATTTAGTAGAAACCATAGAGTGGAGACTATCTGAAATATTTGAAATACTCAAAAGTGAACTTGAAAAATCAGGATTGTACGATAAATTAACCGGTGGAATCGTACTAACAGGAGGAGTTGCAAATACGCCTTACATCCAATATTTAGCAGAAAAAATTTTTGAAAAAGACGTAAGAATAGGGAAACCAAAAGAATTTAAAAGCTTTAGTGAAAAACTGTATAGTCCTCAATATTCTACATCAATAGGTATGTTGCAGTATTTGATCAACTCTTTAGAAAAAGTAGAAATGTCGTATAATAATAGCAGTGAAAAAAAATCTTTTGATATTGAAAACTTACTTAACAATATAATAAGAAAAATTAAAGAACTGTTTTAACGGAGGAAAATATGGAAATTAATTATGATGCTAAAAATCCTACTAAAATAAAAGTATTTGGTGTTGGTGGTGGTGGAAGTAACGCGGTTGCAAGAATGTACCAAGAAGGATTACAAGATGTGGAATTGTATATTGTCAACACTGATTTACAACATTTAAACTTTTTACCTGTACCCAATAAAATACATATTGGAGAAAGTATAAGTAAAGGTTTAGGTGCAGGCTCAAAACCAGAAATTGGAAGAGAAGCAGCTATGGAAAGTTTAGATAAAATAAAGGAAGCCCTTGAAGGAGCTGATATGGTTTTTATTGCAGCTGGCTTAGGTGGTGGAACAGGAACTGGTGCATCTCCAGTGATAGCTCAAGCTGCAAAAGAGATGGGAATTCTTACTGTAGCCGTTGTTACAAAACCTTTTAGTTTTGAGGGGAAAATAAGACAAAAAATAGCAGAAGAAGGTTTAATGCAACTTAGGGAAAAAGTAGATACATATCTTGTTATACATAATGACAGATTATTACAGGTTGCAGGCAAAAATGTATCTTTTGCTCAAGCATTTAAATTGGTAGATAACATACTTTATAAATCAGTAAAAGGAATAACAGACTTAATATTGGTTCCTGCCCTTGTTAACCCTGACTTTGCAGATGTAAGAACTGTAATGGAAAATGCCGGAAAAGCTTTAATAGGTGTAGGTTCTGCAAAAGGTGATAACAAAATAGAAGAAGCAGTAATGTCTGCGACAACTTCCCCATTATTGGAAGGAACATCTATTCAAGGTGCAAGAAGATTACTAATAAACGTAGAAGTCAGTCCAGACTTATCTTTTCAAGAGGTTAATGAGGCAGTCTCCCAAATTAGAGAGCTTGCCCATGAAGAGGCTCATATAATTTTTGGTGCTGCAATTATTAATGATACAGAAGATGAAATAAAAATAACTGTGATAGCAACAGATTTTGAAACAGAAGCCAAAAAAGAACCAAAACAAGAACAGCCTAAAATCAAAAAACCACCTCTTTTAGAAACAAAAAAAAGTGAGGAAAAGAAAGATGAAATTGTTCCTAAAACTCCTGAAGAAGACTTGTCTTATGATGACCTTGAAATTCCACCATGGATTAGGAAAGGAAGAGGTGTATAGATTTGTCTATTGGGCTTGCTAATCTTATAACACTTTCAAGGTTAGCTTTAATTCCTTTTATTATATACTCTATATTAGCTGATAATTATTTTTTATCTGGATTGTTAGTTATTTTAGCTATATTATCCGATTACTTAGATGGTATAGTTGCTAGAATATCTAACGATGTAACAAAACATGGAGAACTTTTAGACCCTGCTGTAGACAAAATTTTCACAGTTTCTGTATTGACCGCATTCGTAAGTAAACACTATATATCTCCTTTTGAAGTTTTTTTGATAGTTTCCAGAGAGATGCTTGTTACTTGGGTTAGAAGTGTAATGGTTAATAAAGGAGTGGTTATACCTGCATTTTCCTTAGGAAAGTTAAAAACTGCTATACAGTTATCAGCTATATTCCTTTTAGCAATAAATTTTGTAGATTATGGCAGAATTTTACTATGGTTTTCCATATTGGTTGCTTATATAAGTGCTTTTGAGTACTTCATGATATTCTATAAGGAGAAAGCGTGGAAATAAATTTTATTTTATATTTAATAGGAACCTATTTAATCTCTTCTATACCTTTTGGTCTGATAGTTGGTAAACTATTTGGTAAAGATGTAAGAAAAGAAGGAAGTGGTAATATCGGTGCGACTAATGTAACAAGGGTTGTAGGTAAAAAAGCAGGGATTGTTGTTTTACTTTTAGATGCTTTAAAAGGATTTTTTCCCGTTTATTTTGCAAAACTCATTTTTTTACCAAAGTACGTTTCTTTAGTAGCTTTAGTAGCTGTTATAGGTCATTGTTTTTCCATTTTTTTGAAGTTTAAAGGTGGAAAAGGTGTTGCAACAGCTATAGGTGTTTTGTATGCTTTATCTGTAAAATCAGCATTAATAGTGTCTACTTTTTGGCTTGGTGTTTTCTTAACTACTGGTTATGTTTCTTTAGCATCTGTTTTATCCGCTGGAATATCTTGGTCTATAGTTTATGTTCTATTAGATGATATTTATTATACTTTTGCAACTTTTATGATAGGTATAATTATAATAATGAAACACAAAGACAATATCAATAGATTTTTAGAAGGAAAAGAAAACAGATTTATCTATAAATAGGAGGCCAAAATGGGTGCAGATTTTACCAAAGCAGGAAAAGATAGAGGAGATATAGAAGCAGAACTTAAAAATATGATTATATCAGCAAAAGTTAACATCTCTGCTTATCTGACAAATATAGAAGATTTAACTAAGGAAGAGTTAGAATCTGATCTTACGGAGTATACAAATCAACTCTCAAGGTACATAATTCCTATCGTTAAAAGAGCTGAATCTACAGGTGATGTGAAATTAATTAAGATGGCTCATGAACTTAGAGAACTTCATGAAAATTTGATGAACCAAATAAAAGAAAGAATAAAAGCTCTCCCTTGAAGGAGAGCTACTTTTTTAAGCGAAACTATAACCATAACTCATTTTTTTAGCTAACTCTTCCAACCTTCTTATCCTTTCTTCTGTTGGTGGATGAGTTGAAAATAGTTTCATTATTGTATCGGCTTTTAAAGGATTTATTATCATCATGTGAGCTGTGCCCGGATTGACTTCTTGAGAAGCTATTTGCTGTAAATCAGGGTTATGGGCAATTTCTTCTAATTTTCTTAAAGCGTTGGCAAGACATAACGGACAGCCTGATATTTTTGCTCCAGTTTCATCAGCTATGAATTCTCTTGACCTTGAAATAGCCATCTGTATAAGGGTAGCTGCTAAAGGTGCAACTATAAATAAGATTAATGCACCTATTATGTTTACAACTATGTTTCCGCTATTTTCTTCATCTCTACCACCTAAAAAAGAAGTGTAATAAGCCATATTAGCAAGCATAGATATTGCACCACCGATTGTAGCTGCAATGGAAGAGATTAGTATATCTCTATTTTTAATATGTCCTATTTCATGAGCCAACACACCTTTTAGTTCATCTTTATTTAATATCTGTAGTATTCCGGATGTTACAGCAACAGCTGCATGATTTGGATCTCTACCAGTTGCAAAAGCGTTTGGAACATGAATAGGTGCTAAATATATTTTAGGTTTTGGTATGCCTGCTTTTCTGGCAAGTTCTTCAACCATTTGATGGAGCCATGGAGCTTCTTCATAAGGTATTTCCCTTGCTCCATACATTGCAAGTGCCATCTTATCTGAGAAAAAGTAAGCAAAAAAGTTCATAGCAAGAGCAACTACAAAAGCAATAATCATACCTTCCTTTCCAGCTACTAAATGACCTATCGCTAAAAACATTCCAGTAAGAACTCCAAGTAGTAAAACAGTTTTCAACTGATTTGCCATTTAACACCCCCGAATAAAAATTTTACTAATAAATATAAAAGGGAGATAGGTATTTTTCAACCCATCTCCCTCATATTAATTGTAAATAGTATGTAAATGATTAATGGACTTCAGGATTTATGACATCTCCACCTTCTTGTCCACCTTGTCCGTAGAGTTTAGAAGCAAATTTGTTCGCTACATTTTGCAGTTTATCCATTGCAGACTGTATAGTATTTCTATCGTTTGATTCTAATGCTTTTTTAGCTTCTGCTATTACATTTTCTGCCTCAGAAAGCTCTTCTGGTGTAAATTTAGCTTTGTTTTCGTTTAAAGTCTTTTCAAAGCTGTAAACAAGTGCATCTAATTGGTTTCTAAGTTCTATTGTTTCTTTGAATTTTTTGTCTTCTTCTTCGTGTTTCTTAGCTTCCTCTATGATTCTTTCTATGTCTTCTTTGGTTAGTCCACTTGATGGTGTTACTTTTATAGATTGGGATTTTCCTGTTGCTTTATCTGTTGCGGTTACGTGTAGTATTCCATCTGCGTCTATGTCAAAACATACTTCTATTTGTGGAACACCTCTTGGTGCAGGTGGTATATCCGTTAACTTAAAGCTTCCAAGTAATTTGTTTTCTCTAGCTACACTTCTTTCTCCTTGGTATACTGCTATTTCAACTGTAGTTTGGTTATCTACCGCTGTTGTAAATATTTCGCATTTTTTAGTTGGTATAGGCGTATTTCTTGGTATTAAAACTGTCATAACACCACCAAGTGTTTCTATACCAAGAGATAGTGGAGTTACGTCTATCAATAAGATATCTTTTACTTCTCCTTGTAGTATACCACCTTGAATTGCTGCACCTACCGCAACCACTTCATCCGGATTAACAGACTTGTTAGGTTCTTTTCCAAAAAACTCTCTGATTCTTTGTTGAACTAATGGTATTCTTGTAGAACCACCTACTAAAACAACTTCATCAATATCAGAAGGTTTTAGTTTCGCAGCTTCCAATGTTCTTTTAACTATTTCCATAGTTCTATCTACTAAATCTTTAATCATCTCTTCAAGTCTTGCTCTTGTTAATTTTTTCTGTAAGTGTAGTGGTTGATTTGTATTTGGGTCTATTGTTATAAATGGTAAGTTGATTTCTGTTTCCATTTTGAAAGAAAGCTCTTTTTTAGCTTGTTCTGCAGCCTCTTTTAATCTTTGGAACGCTGTTTTATCGTTTCTTAAGTCTATTCCATGTTCTTTTTTAAACTCTTCTACTATCCAGTTTATTATTCTTGCATCTATATCGGAACCACCAAGGTGTGTATCTCCATCAGAAGCCTTAACTTCTATTACACCTTCTCCACCTTCAAGAATAGATACATCGAATGTACCACCACCAAAGTCATAAACAAGAATTTTTATATCTGACTTTTTATCTAAACCGTAAGCCAATGCTGCTGCTGTAGGTTCGTTTATTATTCTTTTCACTTCCAATCCGGCTATTTTTCCTGCGTCT
>NZ_DAIDMN010000079.1 GCF_027448985.1 Sulfurihydrogenibium sp. | reverse complement strand
AAATTTTCCAGAAAGGTTTACTTTTAACAGATTTTGATGGCTATCTATAAGTTTCTCATTTAAAATCTCTCCATCTTTATCAACAACGTAATGTTTGTTATCATGATTTACAATTGCAAAAGGTTTTCTTTCCTCTACCAGTAAATCAACTTGTCCTATCTGAGGTTTGTATACAACTACTTTTTTAACGAAAGGATAACTTTTTAGTTTTTCGTTGACGTAACTTTCTGTCAAGAAAAACCAGTTTTGAGTTTTAAATATTTCTTTTATATCTTCTTCTTTAAATTTGTCTGTACCTTTGACGTTTACAGTTTTTATAGAGATAATATCTTTCACCAATGGTAGTGTTGGGGCTAAATAACCAACAACCGCACATATGGATAGCCATAAAACAACCAGTGTTAACTTTTTTATCATTTTCGTAATCCACTTTCTATTATTTTATCGACTAAGTTTTCAAATGTGATTCCTCTCACAGCCGCTGCTTTTGGAAGTAAACTAAACTCTGTCATTCCAGGAACCGTGTTTACTTCTAAAACGTAAGGTCTAAATTCATCATCTAATATTATATCAACTCTTGCCTGTCCTTTACAGTTTAATACTTTGTATGTTTTAAAACCTATTTCTTGAACTTTTTTATAAACATCTTCCGGAAGGTTTGCAGGGCATACGTATTTAGTTTTTCCGGTGATATACTTGTTTTGATAATCGTAAAATCCTTCTTCTACAATTACCTCAACTATATCAAAAACATCATCGTCAAGTATTCCTACTGTAAGCTCTCTACCTTTTATAAACTTTTCTACTAACACTTTGTCATCTAATTTGAAAACTTCTTGCAAGGCTTTTTCATACTCTTGCTTGTTGTTGGCTATGTAAACTCCTATGGAAGAGCCTTCGTTTGGTGCTTTAACCACTGTTGGATAATCAGGTTCAAAATTTAAAGCTTCTTCCAAACAGGTAAAGAAATTCCAATCCGGAGTAGGTATACTGTAGTGTTGAAGGTACATTTTTGTTAAGACTTTATCCATACAAATCATACTTGTTTTTGAGTCTGAGCCAGTGTATGGTATGTTTAAAAATTCTAATATCCCTTGGATTGTTCCATCTTCTCCTCCTTTTCCGTGAAGGACTATAAATGCTAAATCCGGATTGTAATCCAAAATTTCCTTAATAAATTTTTCCCTATCTATCGGGTCAAACACTTTATAACTGTAACCAAGTTTTTGTAATGCCTTTTCTACAGCTTTTCCACTTTTAATTGATATTTCTCTTTCTCTTGAATATCCACCGTACAAAAGAGCTATCTTTAAATTACTCAACTATCTTTACCTCTCTTTCCAGTTTAATTCCGAATTTTTCGTACACTTTTTTTTCGGCAAGTGTAAGAAGTTTTATTAGGTCTTCGTATTTAGCATTACCATAATTGACTAAAAAGTTTGCATGTTTTTGAGAGAATCCTATATCTCCTATTCTAAATCCTTTTAATCCGGATTCTTCCAACAGTTTTCCTGCAAAATGTCCAGTTGGATTTTTATAAGTTGAGCCAGCTGTTGGCAGGTCAAGAGGCTGTTTTTTATTTCTGTCTAAAAGATGTTGTTTTATTAGATGAGATATATTTTTATCACTTTTTTTTAATTTTATTTTTACTTTGTAAACAAAACCTTCCTTTTGAAATTGAGAGTGCCTGTAAGAGTATTCTATCTCGTTTTTTTTTGAATGAATAAGATTTCCATTTTTATCTATCCACCATACTTCTTCAACTATGTCAAATATCTCACTACCATAGGCTCCAGCATTCATTGCCACAGCTCCACCTATGGTTGCAGGTATTCCGGAAAGATTTTCAAATCCTTCTAAGTTGTACTTTTTTACTATGTTACTCACTGTCTTAAAACTCACTCCTGCTTCTAAAATCAAATAAAAATACTCGTTTTCTTGAATAACCTCGTAAGATTTTAAATTTTTTGAATGAATAAAAACTTTATCTATAAAACCATCTGAAAAAATAAGGTTGCTTCCAATACCAAGTGGAAAAATGTTTTCCATTGAAAACTCTTTTATAAGATTACTAATCTCTTCTACATTTCTTGGAAAGTAAACAACCTTTCCTACTCCACCAACTTTAATAGTGCAAAACTCTTTTAAACTAAAATTTTTTATATTTTGAATGTTATTCATTTTAAGTTTTTAGTTTCAAGTAATTTAAAACAGCCTTTTTTAAAAAGATTGAAAAAGGACAATCCGAATTGTAAGCAACCGTAGGTCTACATTTTCCTTGAGATTCTATCACGGTTAAATCTCTTGGAAGAAAGCCTAGGTTTCTTTTTTTAAAGTGTAGAGATATCAATTTTGTAAAATCTTCACTTATTTTTGTTGGTTCTGTTTGATTGGTTAGACATAAAACCTTTTCTTTAAGATTGTTTTCTTCCAAAAATTTTAAAAATATCACAAAAGATGAGTAAGTTGCTGGGTCAGGAGTTAAAACTAATAAAAAATCTTCGGAAGCCTGAATTAAAGTTTCTATGTGCTTAGATATCCTTGGTGGTGTGTCGTATACAATGTATTCAAAATCAAAATTTTTTATTAATTTTAGGAATCTTTCCACTTTATCTAAGCTAAACTCATCTTCATAATAAGTCGGATTATTTATACCATAAACGCCTGTAGGCAAAAAATGAAAGTTGTTATTATCTTCTGGAAAAGGTTTTTTTATAAGATTATCAATATCAGCATTCATAAATAAAATTTCGGAAAAACCTTTATCAAATTCTTGACACAGAAAAAAAGCAAGACTGTTTTGAGGGTCAGTATCTACAAGTAATACTTTACCGTACTTTGAAAGCTCATAGGCAAAGTTTAAAGAAACTGTTGATTTACCTACACCACCTTTGAAAGAGCCTACAGTTATATTTATCATGGTTTATATATTTCCTTCTCAAGTTTTATTAAATCATTTTTGTTTACATTAAATCTGTCTCCAAAGAAGTACTGTAAATATGCGGAACTAAAGATTTCAGAGTATTTAGAGGTTTTTCTGTACTCTCCTGATACATTAAAAAACATATTTTTAGAAAGCATGTATATACCTCCTATATAACCATCAAAGGATACATCTACATTTTTTTTATCATTATTGTCAAGTAATAATGCACCTAAGAAAGCTTTATAGTGTAAACCAAATCTTTCGTTCATAAAGTAAAATCCTTCCAACATCGGTGCAATTATAAACATACTTTTAGGTGAAAAATAACCACCGCAACCATAGTAATAACAGTCTTGATTTTTGGAAAACTTATTATACAATAAAAACATTCCTAAGTAATCCTCATCTCCAATCAATTTTCCAGCATAAACTTTAGGCATAACTATAAGATTTATATTTGTATTTTCTTGAATTTGCTCTCCTTTAATTCTACCAACACTGATTTGCGAGTAAACCATAGAATCCTTCTCTCCTATTGATTGTTCGTATGATACTTTTACTCCGGATTCTACAGCTCTTCCCCAGCTGTTGTAAGAATAGGGGTCTTTACTTCCTACATAAGACAAAATAGAGTCTCTCATTGGCTTTTGATATATTCCTATCCCAAATTTTTGAAAAGCTGTTTTTATTTTGCCTTCTAAACTATATACCAATTTAGAAGAAATACCGTTGTCTACTTTTGGAGTTGTCCCCAAGTATCCAGAAACATTTAACTTGTATGATTTGAAGTTAAAACCACCAAATGGTTCTATACCTGAATAAGAAGAAGGAACTTCTCTAAGAATTGTCTGATTTTGAGGTGTGCCATAATTGGCATAGTCTGACAGCTTTCCGGAGTTTAAAGATGTAAGATATCCTCCAATGTAAAATGATAAATTTTCATTTAAATAGTATGTTCCTTTTATAAAAGGAGATATATCTGTTAATTTACTTTTTCCGTTTTCTCCACTTTTATCTCTTAACTTTACACCTAAGATTATATTATCTGTGTAATCTTGCTTTGCAATTTTTATTTTTTCTTTAAGCTCTTCTATAGGTTCTTTTTTTTTATAATCTTGGGTTGTTTTTTCTTCATTTTCTGAGTAAGATGTTTGTTGTTTTATCTTAGTTGTTTCCTCTGTTTTAGGATTATTATAGTTTAAAATTTCTTTATTTTCATCTAAAATAAATGGTATCTCTCTTTCTTTTTTTGGCTTAACATCAATAGGTTTGACTATTTCTGTTTCTTGAATTTTTTCAGTTTCTTCGGTTACTGTTTTTTGGGATAAGGATTTATATTTTTCTATTACTCTTTCTGCATCTTTATATCTGGATAGAGAATAGTAGATAGTAGCCACTTCTTCCAGAATTTTTGGATTTATGGATTTTTCAAGGTCTTTTAATAAAGGTTCTAATTTGTCCAATTTTTTTAAATTCAGATAGTTATAAGCAAGACCAAGTTTAGCATTTTCATTTTTAGGGTCAAAGGTATATAGTTGGTTAAAAGTTTTTTCACTACAAACATAGTCTTTTAGATTGTAACAAGACCAACCTAAAACTTCCAGTAAAGTGGTATTATTTGGGAAAAGCTCTAAACCTTCTAAAGCAACTTTTTTTGCTTTTTGATAGTTTTTATTATTTAGATAGAAAGACGCTAACTTCTCATAGAATATTCTGTAAAAGGCTTTTAAATCTTCCTTTTCCTCTAAAGTTAAAGATTTAGGATTTATCGTTGAAAGTATTGTTTTCGCTTGGTCAAATAAGTTAAGGTTTATCAATGCATACATGTAAGCAATTTTTATTCCTATATTCTTCGAATCAAGTTGGTAAGCTTGTGATATGTATTTAAGGTACTTTTCTTTATCTTTATCTTTGTATATGTTAGAAAGGATAAGGTATGCTGTAGGATTTGATTTATTTATTTCTAAAACTTCTAAAGCATATTTTTCAGCTAAATCTAAGTTTCCTTTTTTAAAGTATTCTTGTGCTTTTGATAGGAAAAACAGTTCTTTTATTTTGTTTTCATCTTTATCTGTAACGCCCATTGATTTTAATTTTTCAACTATTTCAAGGGCTTCTTCGTATTTACCAAGTTTCACAAAAACAGCTTTTAACCCTTTTAGTGCATCTTTGTTGTTTGGATCAATAATTAACGCATTTTTGTAATAATTTTCAGCTTTATCTATTTCTCCTTTTTCTAGGTAAAGATAACCTAAGTTTAAGATTACATAAATGTTGTTAGGATTTTTGATATATAAAGTTTTGAGCTTTTCCTCAGCCAAATCAAACTCTTTGTTTTCAATGTATTTTTTAACATTCTCTAAAGTAGAATAAATTTCTTGTTGTTGTAATAGATTTTTTTGTTGTGGTGTTAAGTAGTCTTGAAACCTTGTTAATTTATCAAATTGTTTTGTTTCAATAAGAAAATCTATGTAAGCTTGAATAACTTTTTTATTTTCTGGATAAGATTTATAAAGTTTTTCTATAAGTTGATTAGCTTTTTCAAAGTTTCTTTGTTTAAGATAGACATAAAATATACCTAAGTTGGATTCTATATTTTCCTTGTAAGACAAACTTTTTTCAAAATTTTCATACGCTTTTTTCAAATTTCCGGATTCTAACGCATCGTATCCGGATTGCATATAGTAAACCCAGCAAGAATCAACCGCTAAATTTTTAGCCTCATTTTTTACATTTTTTATTTCTTCGAATATGTAGCAAGCATCCTTAAAGTTTTCTTTTTTTAGATTTATAAGACCTAAAACAAATTTTGCATCGTATCTATACTTTGTGTTTTCCAACTTTTTAGCAAGTTTAAAAGCTTCATCATAATCTTGAGAATTAAGATACAGATACATATTCTTAAGATACTCATCTAAAAGTGATGTTTGATTTTGTTTTTTTTCTACTTTTAATTTTACAATTTCTTCCTTTGGCTTTCTTTTGTTGAATTCTTTGTTTTCTACAGGTTTTGCAACATTTTTTTCCTGTGGTTGTTGAGATTTAGCTTCTTGTTCGTGTTCTTCTTGTTTTACCATATCTTTTTCTTGTGCTTGCTTAGGTTTAACTTCTTCTTTATAAGAAATTGCTTGTGAAACTTTTGCTGTGATACCGTTTTTTATAAGAAAATCTTTCAATTGAAGTAAATAATTTAAATTTTCAGATTTTTGGCATACTAATACATTTGGTTTAATCTGCTGACATCTTTTAAAACCTAAATTTTGTAGTTTAATATTTTCATCTGGATTTTTTATAGTTACAACAAGTTGGTACTCCTCTCCTTTTGCCATCACAAAACTACTTATCAAGCTAAGTAGTAAAAGTTTGCTTTTCTTCATATTTTAGACCTCATTCAACTTTAAAATTAAGTAAGAGTTCTAAAGTATCACATAAATAGTTATTTTTATCATTTTCCTTTAAAACTTTATACCTTTCAAAGTATTTTTCATCGTTATAAAGCAGGTAAAAGAACCTATAAACACAGAAAGGAGATTCCCTTGCCTCTTGCTCTGAAGAACCAAAGTTAAAA
>NZ_DAIDMN010000078.1 GCF_027448985.1 Sulfurihydrogenibium sp. | reverse complement strand
CTTCATTTTAGCTTTAAGTTTTGCTACTTGTCTTGGTTTGTTTTAAAATTATTTAAATTGGAAATTAGAGTTAAAATTTAGTATTATTATATCAAAATGTTGAGGAGGTTAATGATGAAGAAGTTGTTTTTTTTAATCTTAACAGCTACATCGGTTGCTTATTCTGCAGATGTTACTTTAAAAGAACCACCTAAAACTCTTTCTAAGTACTATCCTCCTTCTTCCAATAAAATGGAATTTTTAAACTCTATGTATGCTATGTCAACAGCTTTTACAGGTATGTTTACCAATATTCAAGAAAATGATTGGAAAAATGCAGAAAAATGGGCAAGTATATTAAAAGAAAATTACTTAAATATTGGGAAACTGGTTCCGGAATTTGATAAAGGATTGAAGAAGAATGAGATAAACGCATTAGTTGAAGCTGTTAAGTCAAAGGATATGGAAAAAATAAAATTTAATGCAGATGCTGTAGGAAAGTCCTGTATGCAATGTCATCAAAATTATCAGGTATCTACAAAAATAATTTATCATTATCCATCATTTGAAATGATAAACATAGAAGACCCTGTCAGTAGAACAACCCTTGAATTTCATAATTATATGAAAAAAACAGCCGATTCTATGAAAAAAATGAGAGTTTATTTAGAAGACGGAAAATTTGATAAAGCTCAAAAAGAAGGGAATGATTTTGTAAAAAGAGTAAAAGGATTATCTCAAAGCTGTAACGAATGCCATAACAACAAGTTATCTGTAGAGATATATCAAGGCAAAGAATTGGAGGAAAAATTAAATCTTTTAACAAAAGCTCTTCAATCTAAAAATAAAGATGAGGTTTATAAAACTGTTAGTTGGATATCTGCAAACAACTGTTCCAAATGCCATAACACACATCAGACAATAGCTGAGATTAAAGAAAAGTTTAATAAATAGGAGGTTTTTGAATATGGATTACCTAATAGTGTATGCACACCCAAATCCTGCCAGTTTTAACGCTGCAATAAGAAAAACAGTTGAAGAAACTTTACATTCAAAAGGAAAAACTTATCATACTGTTGACCTTTATGAGCTAAACTTTGACCCAGTATTAAAACCTCAGGATTTTCAAGCGATAATGTCCGGAAAAGTTTTGGATGATGTTAAACAACAACAATCTTTAGTAAAAGAGGCTGATACTTTAGTTTTTATTCATCCTATTTGGTGGTACTCCATGCCAGCTATTTTAAAAGGATATATTGATAGAGTTTTTTCTTACGGTTTTGCTTACAAAGAAGAAGGGGATGAGATAAAGCCATTACTTACAGATAAAAAAGTTATAATAATAAACACTATGGGAGAAGATGAGGATAGTTGTAATAAAAGAGGTATGTGTGATAGCTTAAGAATGACTATAGGGGGCATATTTGAGTTTTGTGGAATGAAAGTTTTAAAACACAAATTCTTTTTTGCAGTTCCTTATGTAAGTGATGAAGATAGAAGGAAGATGCTTGAAGAAGTTAAATTAATTTTTTAGATGTTCATGAGCTTGTTCTATAATTTGTTTTATTTTATCTTCTTCAACATTTTTGCAATCTTCTTTTTTCTTTCCTATAAGTGCTAAAAATTCTATATTTCCTTTTGGACCTTTTATTGGTGAAAAGTCTAAATCTTTTACACAGTAGCAACTTTGTGTTAGTCCTTCTATTACAGATTTTATGGCTTTTTCATGAAGATTTTTATCTGTAATAACTCCGTCTTTTACTTCTTTTTTTGACAGTTCAAATTGGGGTTTTATTAGAACAACACCAATAAAGTCATCTTTTAAAAGGTCGCAGATGTTTGGAAGTATTTTAGTTATTGATATAAATGAAACATCACTTACTAAAATGTCTATTGGTTCTGGTATCTGTTCTTTGGATAAGTATCTTGCGTTAAATTCTTCTATTGATATTATTCTAGAGTCTTTTCTTAGTTTTTCATGAAGCTGGTGTTTTCCTACATCTACAGCGTAAACTTTTTTTGCTCCATTTTGGATAAGACAGTCTGTAAATCCTCCTGTCGATGCTCCAATATCAAGACAAACTTTGTCTTTTACATTTACGTTGAAAACTTTTAATCCTTTTTCAAGTTTAAAACCGCCTCTGGATACGTATGGTATTTTTTCTTTTATCTCTATTTTAGCATCTGTTGGTATTTTTGTTCCGGATTTATCCACTTTCTGGTTGTTGACAAAAACGACTCCAGACATGATAAGGGCTTGGGCTTTTTCTCGTGTCTCTACAAGCCCTTTATCTACCAATAATTTATCTATCCTTTCTTTTTTATGCGTAGATTGAGATTTTTCCATCCGGATTAGGTGGTGGTTGTTTTAGTTGATTTTGAGTTTGAGCTGTCTGTAACATTTGCTGATTCAACTGTTTTGATAGTTCTAACATCTGTTTGAAAAGTTCAACCGCCAAAACATCAACAGGATTAACTTGCATATTCATCTCCTCCTTACTTGTAAACTTTCCTTTTAAAGATATCTTTTGGTGAAACAACTTTTTCTATAAAAACTTTACCTTCCAAGTGGTCTATCTCATGCTGTATAACTACAGCTTCAAATCCTTCTGTATCGAATGTAATTAGTTTTCCGTTTTCGTCAAGAGCCTCCACTTTTATATAGTAAAATCTTTTTACATTTCCAGTATAATCCGGAACTGACATACAACCCTCTCTAAAAATGATTTCTCCTTCTGTATAAATGATTTTCGGATTGGATAGTACCATTAACCCATGAGATACTTTGTTTGTTTTATGGGTTGATTTTGACGTATCTACTATGATAGTCCTTATATGGTTGTTTACTTGTGGAGCTGCTATTCCTACTCCTCCGGGAGAGTTGTACATTGTGTACTTTAATTTTTCTACAAAATCTTTAAACTCTTTACCAAAATCAACTACTTCAACAGATTTTTTCTTTAATCTTTCGTCTGGATACTGTAGTATAGGAAGTTTTTCCATCAGAGGTTAGCCGTATCTACATTTTGAATTGATATATCAACATTTAAACTGCTTTTAAGATTTTCTATCTCTCTTTCAAGGTCAGATATATCTACGTTTTCTGGTAATTCTGCTTGAATGAACATAACGTACAAATCTTTTGTTTTTTCTGTTCTAAGGTCTGCAATGTTGATTGATTTATCTGCAAGTAGTTTTGATACATTGTAAACGATTCCCGGCTTATCACTACCGTAAACAATTATGTTGCAACTTTGATAGTTTTCATTCTGAGTTTCTTCTAAAACTGGTATCTCCTTTACAGTAAAAGTGAGATTTTCTTTTTCTAATATTTTTAGGTCTTTTTCGAGAATGTTTTTATCTATATTTCCTTTTACAACAAGCATTATTACAAATTCGTTATTAAGCCTTGTCATTGCAGAGTCTTCAATATTAAGACCGTTTTTGTAGAGTATCTCACTTACTTTTGCAACTATGCCTGGTCTGTCTTCTCCAAAAGCTGTTATTATAAACTGCTTCACTCCTCTTCCTCTTTTTCAAGTTCTTCTAAATATGCTTTATAATCTTCTGCTGTCATTAAGTCTTCTATTTCTGAAAGGTCCTTCATCTGGATGTCTGCTATCCATCCATCTCCATATGGGTCAGAGTTTATCACGGAAGGGTCATTGGCTAAATCTTCGTTTACTGATATAATTTTACCTGTAACGGGAGAATAAATCTCCGAAACAGCTTTTACAGATTCTACGGAAGCTATCACTTCTCCGGCTTCCACCTCTCTTCCAAGTTCTGGTAAATCAACAAAAACCACATCTCCAAGTTGATGTTGTCCATAATCTGTAATACCTACGGTAGCTACGTCATCTTCTATTTTAACCCATATATGTTCTTTTGTGTAATAAAGATTTTCCGGAATTCTGTACTCTTCCATTTTTCCTCCTTTTAACTATTTTTCTATTAACCTTATTATATCAGATGCCAGATAAACAAGTTATAAAAAATATTAGAAAGAAAGTGTAACACCGCTACCAAAATAAAAGATTTAGTTTTATTAAAAACATAACCGTAAAATAAAGACGGAAAAAATACTAAAAATGAATGAAGGTCAAAGTAAAGAATAATGTGAGGAATAGTAAAAAGTATTGACGTTGTAAAGTTAGAAAAGTATCTCAACAAGTAAACTCTGAAAAAAAGCTCCTCTGAAAAGGCTATAAACAGATGATTTAAATTATTGATAAAATCCGGACTTACAATAAAGATTGGTAAAGTTAAAAGAATACTAAAACTCCATTTTGATTTGATATTTAACTCTTTTAAATCTATAAAAATCAAAGGCGATAGAAGAATTATAGAGGTTAAAAAGGATACATTAAAAAATCTTTCAAAGGATACTGAAAATAGTAGTAAAAAGTATAAAAATAAAGGTTTTAAGTGACCGCCACTAACCAATCATCACCCAATTCACCTACTATTTCTAAAGTTGGGTCGTGGTTTTTCTTTAAATCTTCCAATATAAGGTACAAATCATCTACAAAATCTGGTGATGTTATAAGGTCTAAGATTCCTTCTTTTCCGTATCTTGTTCTTGGGAGAGCTATTCTATCATAGCCATTTATAACCATAGAAATAAAATTCATTTTTTCTGGATTGCATTTAATGACAAGATTTACACTTTTTTTAGGACCCTTTGAAAGCCTTTCTAACATTTCTTTAGATATCATCTATTTACCTTGATGAAATTAGTTTAGTAGATATATTTTAGCATGAAAATCCCCCCTTTTAAGGGGGATTTTGTAGAAATTATTGTGGTTCTATCCTTATTAATGTTTCATCTGGAGTTATGTTGTCTCCTACTTGAGCGTAAATTTCTTTTACAACACCATCTATAGGAGAGTGTATTTCGTTTTCCATCTTCATAGCTTCAACCATTGCAACAACTTGACCTTTTGTTACCTTATCACCAACTTTTACCAAAATTTTTGACACTTTACCTGGCATAGGAGGTGCTACATCTCCTGGTTTTTCTGGTCTTGGTCTTGCACTTGTACTTGTAGCTGCTGCCGAACTTGCCACAAAACCACTCTTACCTACTAATGTTACAGCTAAAGGAGTTAATTGGACTTCCTCTAATTTTCCGTTTACGTTTACGTAAAACTTTCTTGGTTTTGAAGGGTCTTGTTCTGGAGATACACCTTCTATTTTTACTTTAAACTTATCACCATGGTAAATTATTTCAAACTCTACAGGAGCTACATTTTCTATACCATCTGGTTTCATTTCTTTTGGTTCTACAACATCTGGAGGTAAAGTTGTAAGTTCTCCTTTTTCTCTTGCTATTAAGAACTCTTTTGCTTGTAGTGGGAAGAGAACCATCAATAACACTTCTTCATCTGTTGGTTCTCTATTTAGTATCAACTTAACTTCTTCGTAAGCTTTGTTCCATTCTTCAGGGTCTGCAAGGTCTCCTGCTCTTATTGAGAAATCAGGTTCTTTTCCAGGACCAAGTATTTTCTCTGCTAATTCTTTAGATATTGGTCCTGGAGGTTTTCCGTATTTACCTTCTACGTAATCTCTAACTTCTTTTGTTATTATCTTATATCTTTCTCCAGATATAACGTTTAATACAGCTTGTACTCCAACTATTTGAGATGATGGTGTTAACAATGGTGGATAACCTAAATCTCTCTCTACGTTTGGTACTTCTTCTAAAGCTTCATCCATCTTTTCTAAAGCGTTTGCTTCCATTAACTGAGCAACCATGTTAGAAATCATACCACCTGGTATTTTATGTATGAGAACCTTAGCGTTAACTCCTGCGTACTCTGTTTCATACTTTTTATATTTTTTCTTAATCTGTCTTGTTAATTCTGCCAACTCATCTAAAACTTTTAAATCTAATCCTGTATCGTAAGGTGTTCCTTGAAGGGCAGCAACTACACTTTCAGTTGCAGGGTGAGAAGAACCAAAGGCAAGAGGAGATAAAACTGTATCAACCATATCAACACCAGCGAGGATTACCATCATATGGTTCATGATAGCTGTTCCACTCATATCGTGGTTGTGAAGTACTACTTTTATTTTATCACCTACTTTTTTCTTTATTCCTCTGATAATGTCGTATGTTTCTTCCGGCATGAGTATTCCGGTAGCATCTTTGAAACATATCCAGTCTGGCTGAAGTTCTATTAGTTCATCTGCGTAGGACATCCATTTTTCCAAGGTATGAACAGGGCTTTTTGTATAGCTTATTTCCGCATGTACTTCTCCACCAAACTCTTTTATGGCTTTAACTGCTACTTCTATATTTCTGTTGTCGTTTAATGAGTCAAAAACTCTAAATACTGTAATACCATGCTTAATAGACTTTTCTACGAACTTTTTAACAACTTTGTCTGATTTTGGTTTGTATCCTACTATGTTTTGACCTCTAAAGAGCATCTGAAGTTTAGTGTTAGGCATAACTTCTTTAATTCTTTTTAGTCTTTCCCAAGGGTCTTCTTTTAGGTACCTTAAACAAACGTCAAACGTCGCTCCACCCCAAACTTCTACTGCATAGAATCCGGCTTTGTCCATTTTTTCACATA
>NZ_DAIDMN010000077.1 GCF_027448985.1 Sulfurihydrogenibium sp. | reverse complement strand
ATACGTTTTTCAAACACTTAAAGGTGAAAGTGAAGATATGGAAGCAACGGAGCATCTATTTTTTGCTCCAAAAAACCTATCTTATCCTTAAAACTTCTTGAAAAGAATCCTTTTGAAAACTTTGATAAAAACGTTGGAGATGTAGTAGATGCAAAAGTAAAAGAAATAAATAAAGGAGGATTGGTTGTTGATATCAACGGCATAGAAGGATTTATTCCTAATTCTGAAATATCCCATTTTGATTACAGAAACACTAAAAAAAGCATAAAAGTTGGAGATACAATCAAAGCAAAAATTTTTGAAATAGATAAAGAAAAAAGTAAGATAAAACTTAGCATTAAACAAACTCAGGAAAATCCAGTTGAGAAGTTTTTGAAAGAAAATCCAGTCGGTAGCGTAATCCAAGCAAAAGTAAAAGATGTAAAACAAAAAGTCGCATTTATAGACCTTGGAGATATAGAAGGAATTATAAAACTACAAGATGCAACAGATAATACTTCTGTTAAATCAATCTCATCTTTGTTCAAAGAAGGAAAAACATACAAGTTTAAAGTTTTAGGAGCAGAAGAGGATAAAGTACTACTTGGTACAAAGCAACTTCTTGAAGATGCTTTTAACAAGTTTACATCTGATTACAAGGTTGGAGATGTTGTAAAAGCTAAAGTAAAAAAATTAATAGAAAAGGGAGCCTTTGTTGACATTACAGATGATATAGAAGGTTTTATACCAGTATCGGAAATAGCAAAAGAAAGGATAAACATACCAAGTGATGTACTATCTCTCCATCAAGAAGTTGAAGCAAAGATTATAAAGATAGACCCTCAAAATAAGAAAATAACACTAAGTATAAAACAACTAATATTAGACCAAGAAAGAAAAGCACAAGAAGAAGAGAAAAGAAAGAAAGAAGAAGAAAAAAAGAAAGCCCAAGAGGAAGCTAAGAAAAAACTTTTAGAAAAGTTATCACAGAAGGAGGAGAAAAAAGAACCACAAGGAGAAGGTCTTGGAACCTTAGGTGAAATACTAAGAAAAAAATTAATGGAGAAAGAAGGTAAATGATGATTGATATACTGTCTTTAATTTTAGGAATTATATTTGTTTTAGTAGCAGCTGAACTTTTCACAAACGGAATAGAAACCCTTGGTCATAGACTTGCTGTATCAAAAAACTTTACAGGAAGCGTATTAGCTGCTGTTGGGACAGCTCTTCCTGAAACCTTGATACCTATCATAGCTGTGATATTCTTTGCCGGTAATAAAGGTCATGATATAGGTGTGGGTGCTATTCTTGGGGCACCGTTTATGCTTGCCACTCTTGCGTTTCCTTTGATTGGGTTGACAGTTATTATCGGTCATCTTTTAAAGAAAAGGGGTATTACACTTCATACCGAAACAACGGGACTAAGGAGAGATTTGACGTTTTTCCTTTTTGCTTACTCTATAGCCCTTTTTGTTGTACCTTTTGAAAGCTACTTTGTCCGTGTTTTAACTGCAGTATTTTTGGTGATTCTGTACGTGGTATACGTTTTTCAAACACTTAAAGGTGAAAGTGAAGATATGGAAGCAACGGAGCATCTATTTTTTGCTCCAAAAAACCCATACCCATGTTATACTGTTTATTTTTTCCGGTAGTTCTGTCGCAATCGGTGCTATTAAAAGAGAGAATATAAGAGGGTTTAAACCAAGAAGTAAGCTTATCTTTTCTATTCCATGAACAAAGATGTGAGCTCCCAATACCATTATAACAAGAGAGAAAACATGGGTATGGAGGAAAAAGGATACCTTGGCTGTAGGTAATGTTGCAGGGGCTATGGTGTTTCAAAGTACAATTCCTGTTAGTTTTGGAATAGTTTTTACAGATTGGAATATTACAGGTTTGGCACTTGTATCCGGAATATTTGCAATCGTCTCTGCTTTCTTGGTACTGATAGCATCTTACATAAACAGAAAGTACTTTGCTTACGGGTTTTCTGTGGGTATAGTATTCTTTCTAACTTACATTTATTTGGTTTTAAATAATGCTCACTAAGGGAAAAATATGGACTTAGAAAAAGAGATTCAAGATTTGTTGGACCAGATAGAAGTACTTAGAGAGAAGGTAAAAAAAGGTGAGCATGAGCTAATAAACGAACTTGCATCTGCCAGAAGGAAGTTTAAAAAGTTATCTAAGAAAAAGATGGAGTCTTTGACTGCATGGGATAGAGTTCAGCTTGCAAGACATTCAAAAAGACCTCACACTATAGATTACATCAAAAACATCTTTACCGATTTTATAGAACTTCATGGAGACAGAAGATTCGCTGATGATAAAGCAATAGTAGCCGGATTTGCTAACTTTGAAGGAAGACCTGTTTGTGTTATAGGGCATGAAAAGGGAAGGGATACAAAAGAAAAGATAGAAAGAAACTTTGGAATGCCTCATCCGGAAGGGTACAGAAAAGCCATAAGAGTAATGAAACTTGCAGAAAAATTCAAAAGACCAATTTTTACATTTATAGATACGCCCGGAGCTTATCCGGGAATTGGAGCAGAAGAAAGAGGTCAATCTCAGGCTATAGCCGAAAGTCTTATGGTAATGGGAAGTTTGAAAACTCCGATAATTGCTACAGTTATAGGAGAAGGTGGCAGTGGAGGAGCATTGGCTTTGGGAGTAGCAGACAGGATACTTATGCTTGAAAATGCCATTTACTCAGTTATATCTCCGGAAGGATGTGCTGCTATTTTATACAAATCTGCTGAATCAGCACCCATAGCAGCAGAGAACCTTAAAATCACAGCAAAAGACCTTTTAGAGCTTGGAGTGATAGATTGTATAGTTAGAGAGCCCCTTGGAGGAGCTCACCTTCAACCTAAAAAAATGTACAGATTACTTAGAAGAGCTTTGAGAAACTCGTTAAAGCAGATAGAAAACATAAATCCGGATAAACTGGTAGAAATGCGACAGAAAAAGTTTTATTCTATGGGAAGATTCACTGAAAGGTGAGAATTTTACTTTATCAAACCGCTTTTTTAGGAGATTTGATTCTTACAACTCCTTTAATACAATCCCTAAAAAAGATATATCCGGATAGTTTTTTAACGGTCATTTCCAAGCCTTTTGGAAAAGATGTTTTAAAAAATAACCCATTTGTAGATAGACTTATAACATTTGATAAAAGTAAGGATTCAACAGTTTCTTTGATAAAAACTTTGCGAAAAGAAAGGTATGATGTAGCAATTTCTCCCCACAGGTCCCACAGAGCTTCCTACATACTTTTTTTATCTGGAATACCTAAAAGAATAGGTTTTGACAAATCCGGATTTTCCTTTTTATATACAGACCTTGTTTCCCATAGGTTTGATGGTACCCACGAAATAGAAAGGAATTTAAAGCTTTTGGAAAAGTTATCCGGATTTAATCCGGATTTGATAGAAAAAAATCCAAAACTGTACCTTTCCCAAGAAGAGGAAGAATTCTACAAAAGTTTTGATTTAAAATCAAAATCCTACATAACAGTGGCTCCCGGTTCAAAATGGGATACAAAGAGATGGACTTCATCCGGATTTGCAAAGGTTATAGATGTTTTGATTGAAAAAAGGGAAAAAGTCGTTTTAATTGGTTCAAAGGAAGATGAAGATTTTGTAAATCAGATACTGTCTAAAACTTTAAAAAAACCTATAAATCTTGTTGGAAAAACAACCTTAAGACAGACCTTTTCAATCGTAAAAAATTCTAAACTCCTTATATCAAACGATTCTGCACCTGTTCATATGGCTGTATGTTTTGATGTTCCGGTGGTTGACATATACGGTCCTACTGTTAAAGAGTTTGGATTTTACCCTTACAAAAACGGAGTTGTGGTAGAGATAGAAGGTTTAAAATGTCGCCCTTGTGGACTTCACGGACATAAAACCTGTCCTATAAAAACCCACGAATGTATGAAAAAAATAACACCAGAGATGGTTTTAGAAAACGTTTTTAAATTAAGCTGTGATTAACTCTAAAAGAACTTCAGTTCCTATTTTATCCAAATGCTCGTTTGCATTACCACATTTTGGAGAAAGAATACAAGAAGGACAACCTGTAAAACATTTACAGTTTTTAATATTCTTATAAGTTGCCATTAAAATATCTTCCAATCTTTCAAAGCCAACCTCAGCATACCCTATTCCACCCTCAAAACCATCGTATATAAAAACTGTAGCCTTTTCTGTTTGGTCATGAAAATTGGTAGACATTCCACCTATATCCCACCTATCGTTCATTGCAAAAATAGAGTAGATACCAATCATTCCGTGTTCCATTCCGTGGAGACTTCCTATAAATATACTTTTATCATTTTTTAGCGTTGTTATTGAATCTTCAAGCTGTTTTTTCTCAAGAGAAGCACTTTTTGTATTGTTTAGCTTAAAGTTAAAACCATCTGATTCTACTATTTCTAAAACGGTTTTTATTGGATTTTTAGAGTTTTTCACTAAGTGTAAGATAAGGTCGTAGTAGTTTTTATCTAAAACTTTTTCAATTAGCTTTAAAAACGAGTTTAACTTTCTTTCTTTGGCTTTTTCTATTATAAGGTTTTCGTAATAATCCGGAACTGTAAACCAAACTCCTTTTGTTATAAAGTTTCTTTCTAAAAAATTTTCAAAGGAGATATCTTGAGTTTTTTTGTTATCTTCAATGTTTATTTTGGAATACCCTATTATGTAAGATTTTACATTTATCTCTCCATAGTAAATGTTTATATCCTTGTTGGTTCTTTGTTTTTCTACATTGATTATATCTATCTCAGTTTGTAGAATAGGCGTTGTGTAGTAATCAACCTGACTTTCTTCTACGTATATAACTTTATCTTTTTCATCTTTTTTTAAGACTTTGTAGGTTTCTCCGTTATGTAAGTATATTGCATTTTCAAAAGCTTCGTAGAATGCGTACTCTTGACTTAATTTTCCTATCTCATTCCCTGTTTTTATATGGATTATTTTATAAGAATCCCCAGATGTCCTTATATCAAAATCGGTTTTTACTTTCGAGCTTTTTATATAAAATTTCCCATTTTTGAATATTAACATATCCTCTTCTAATAGTTCTTTTACTATGGCTTTTTCTACGGAAGTTAAATTTTTCAGTTCTAATGGAATCTCTTTCGCAGCTACAAGAAGGTGTTTTTTCAAAATGTATTTATTATCCGGATTTATAACAGGTTCTTCCATAGACCTACTAAAAAGTTCTTCCGGATTTTTTACATAGTACTGGTCTAACGCATCATTTTTTGCAATGTAATAGTTGATAGAATCTTTGTCCCTTCTGCCGGACCTTCCAAATCTTTGCCACAAAGAAGCTAACGTTCCGGGAAAACCTTTGACAATAACACTATCTACATTTCCTATATCTATTCCCATTTCCAACGCACTGGTTGATATAACCACTTTTATTTCACCGTTAGCCATTTTCCTTTCAATCTCTTCTCTTTCTTTTGATTTGTATCCAGACCTGTAAGGACTTACTTTTAATGCTAAGTTTTCTTCTCCTTTTTTTAAGAAGTTTATCTTTATACTTTTATAAAGTAGTTCTACATCTTTACGACTGTCTATAAAAACTATTGTAGGTATGCTGTCTTTTATATGTTTTTCAATTAAATTTATAAGATTTTCGTTGGAAGTTGGTTTTGATATGTAAATGTACTTTTTTGGAGAAGGTGCTCCAGATTTTGATATTTCTACAAACTCTTTTCCTATGAACTTTTCAGTAAAACCTTTTGGATTTCTAATTGTAGCAGAGTTGCATATATATTGAGGATTTTCTCCTCTATAAAAAACGGTTATACGGTTTAACCTTCTTACAACATTACTAACATGTGAACCTAAAACACCTTTGTAAGAATGAAGTTCATCAATAACCACGAACTTTAAATTTCTAAACAGTTCTTCCCAATAATAGTGAAAAGGTAAAATTCCTTTGCTTAACATATCCGGAGTAGTTATTAGAAAATTTGGAGGTTTTTTTCTAATTCTGTATCTTTCATTTTGTTCTGTATCTCCGTAATAACTGTTTACGGTAGCTTTCAGTGAGGATTTTTGTATCAAGTTTCTTATTTTTGTCTCTTGGTCTCTTGCCAAAGCAACTAAAGGAAATATTAAGATAGTTCTTGTATTTGGATTCTTACAAACCTCTTCCAAAATTGAGAGTGTGTATATCATAGATTTTCCAGATGCAGTTGGAGTAGTTATCACTACATCTTTACCTTCTAACACTTCTGCAATAGCTTCTGTTTGATGAGAGTAGAGTTTAATGTTGTTTTTTATTAAAAAATCGTTTATCTTTTTACATTTAAACTTAAAATCTCCGTATATCGCTGGCTGAGGTTCTAAAACCTTTTTATATACGATTTCCATAACAATATTTTAACATTATTGAAAAATTTTTAAATTTTAGTATATTAATATTAAATCATTTTATAAAAGAGGTGATAATGATGATAGAAGTAAGTGTAAAATCAATAGCAATAGATTCAATAACTGGAAGTCCTATAGTTTTATTAGCAGATGTAAACAATCCTAACGACATATACCCTATATGGATAGGAGTTGCCGAAGCGGAAGGAATAGTAGTTAAACAAAGCGGATTTGTTCCACCAAGACCTTTAACTTATGATTTATTTAAAAATACTACCCTAATTTCCAATTCGAAAAAAAGATGAAATAAAAAACCTCCAGTGGTATCATAAAGTAAAACTACCACTGGAGG
>NZ_DAIDMN010000076.1 GCF_027448985.1 Sulfurihydrogenibium sp. | reverse complement strand
GGTGTCCAATAAGTAGTTAAGAGAATGTTCTAATCTTTCTGTTGTGTCTGTTAAGGCTATACTTAAATCTATCCTTACAACCGGATATTTTTTATCCCAATCCCAGTTATTATACAAATACAAACCTTTAAACAGTTCCCTGTTTCCACTGAAGGCTTCTTTTAGAGTATCTAAAAATAAAGATTTTCCAAATCTTCTTGGTCTGCTTAAAAAGTAGTATCCTCCTGATTCTAACTTTTTGATAAATGGTGTTTTATCTACATAGTAACAGTTTTCTTGTATTATTTTGCTAAATGTTTGTATTCCTATTGGCAGTTTTTTCATGTTTCAATCCTTATTTTTTCTTGACTTTTGTAATTAGTTATAGTTTACCAAATTCAAAATGTATTTTTCAAAGTTTTCTAACCTCTATTAAAATTTCATCGTTTTTTTGTGCGTTGAAGGTTTCTTTGAAATTTTTCATAGGAATAAAAAGTTCGTAAAATCCAAAACTTCCTTTTATAAGGTTTGGTTTGTCTTTTTCTCCTTCTAAAAAGTTGTTTTTTACATTTTCCAATGTATACTCTTTGTAGTGTAATCTGAATTTTTCAGGTAAAGTGGATATGTTTGTAATTCCGTTTCCGAATTTATCAAACATCAATATTTTTCCAAAGATTTTGTTTTTTTCTACTTTTGGCTTTAAATCTTCCAATTTTTTGTAATCTTCTAATGAGTCTCCTAAATCTTCAACATTGATACCTTTTGAGATGTAAGCAGATGTTGGAGCAAATACATCTCTTCCGTGAAATGTGTTTGTATCGGTTTTAAGTGTGTACTTTTTTATATGGATTACTTTTTCTACTTTTTGGTTTTCAAGGGCTAAGGTTAAAAGTCCGTTATCTGGAGCTACAAAGTAGTAATCTTGGGTTTTTACTACGATAGGTTTTCTTTCTGTACCAACTCCCGGGTCTACTACACTTACAAATATTGTTCCTTTTGGAAAGTATTTATAAGTTGCGTTTAATACTACACAAGCTTCAACTATATCAAAAGATGTTATATCGTGGGATATGTCTACTATTTTTGCATCCGGATTTATTGATAGTATAACTCCTTTCATACTTCCAACAAATCCATCTTTTAAGCCAAAGTCTGTAAGTAAGGCTATTATTTTACTCATCTTTTTATAAGGCTTTCTATGTATCTTAGTATTTCATCTACTGTTTTATCTGTAGTGTCAATCGTTATGTAATCTGGAGTAGGTCTTAAAGGTGATTCTTTCCTTTCATAATCCATTTTGTCTCTTTCTATTATTTTTTGGAGTATGTGGTTGTAATCTACTGTAAAACCTTTTTCTTTTAGCTGGTTTACTCTTCTTTGTGATCTGACTTCTGGTGAGGCTGTCATAAATATTTTTAGGTCTGCATCCGGAAATATTTTCGTTCCAGCATCTCTTCCTTCTATAACTGCGTTCTTTGATGCTTTTCCTATTTCTCTTTGTTTATTTACCATAAACTCTCTAACTTTTTTGTATCTTGCTATTACAGACGCTACATTTCCAACTTCTTCTGTTCTTATAAACTGAGAGACATCTTCTGAATCTAAAAAAACTTTGTCATCTGTTAGGTTTATTTGGGTGTTTTCTAACACTTTTATAACTTCTTCTTCATTTTGTGGGTCTATGTTTAATTTTATTATTTTTAAGGCTAACGCCCTGTACATTGCTCCGGTATCTATGTAAGTATAGCCAAGTTTTTTGGCAAGCAACTTTGCTATCGTACTTTTTCCACTTCCGGCTGGTCCATCTATTGCTATTATCATTTTAACACCTCTATCAATTTATCCGGATTGTTTACTTTAATTTTTGACGGTAGATTTTGATTGTAAGTATTTTCAAACAGTATAAATTCAACATTTTTCCCTTCTTCTTTGTTATAGTTATACACCATCAGGTAGTCTGCTATCGTATCTCCTATGTAGAAAGTGGGATTTTTGTAGTTAAATTTCTTGAAAAACAATCTCAACGGATATGATGATGGTTTTCTTAGGTTTGGTTGTGGTATATCGTCTTCTGTTATTATTAAATCAAAATATTTGTAAAGGTCAAACATTTTGAAAGTGTAATCCAAATCCGGATAAGGTCTTCCGGTTATAACTCCCATGATATCTGATTTTTCTCTCACTTTTGAAAGTATGTGATGGGGAATGATAAGTTGCTCTTTGTCTCTATGTGTTTTGTATCTATCTTCAAAGTATTCTACAAGTTCTTTGTAATCCGGAAGTTTTATGTTGTAATCTTTGGCAAATCTATAAAAATCTTCTAACCTTGTGCTGTATGGTTTAAAAATCTCTTTGAATGTTTTTAAATCTAATCCGGATAAAGAGTAAAGTATTCCGGATAAAGATGCATCCCAGTCGTTGTTTATTCCAAAGGTTAGTTTTATATCTAAAAGGTCTTTTAAGTTGTTATCTTTTTTTGAAAAGTAATCAACAGTATCTTTTATTGAGTAATGGTATGATTTGCTAACATCAATCAGTACTCCATCTACATCAAATATTGTTATCATCTGTCTTTTTTCTCCTTTAAATCTCTTTCCATCGCTTCTTGATAAGTGTAAGGACACTCTTGAGGAATATTAAAGTTATCCGGATTTTGGCCATTTTTTCTAAGCCATACTCTAATCTCAGCTTTGGCTAAATACCATGCCTTACCTATTTCAGATGGAAGTTTTGATTTTAAGCTTGGATAGATGCTAAATAATGCATCGATTCTATCTCTTGAATTTTGAATGCTTCTAATCCATTTATTTCCTGCATTTTCTCCACCTGCTAAGTTTTTGAAGTTGTCCCACTTGTACAGATGTTCAAGTATAACAGCTAAGTAGCTAATACAGGCTTCAAGATGTCTTGCTCCCATATCTTCTATCTCTTCAAGTAGATTGTCCCAATCTACAAACTCGTAGGCTTTGTCTTTCAGCAGTTGAAGGTTTATATCTACCCACAGAGGATAATCCTTATCGTATAACTGTTTTAACTCATCTTTTGATATGTTTATGGTCTTCATTTTAAACACTCCCTTACTTTATAACTCCAAAAATAAGTTTTGATAAAAATTCTAAAGAGTTTTGGTTTAAAACGATTATTAACGCTGCTAAAAAGTATATCAGCATTTTTAAAACTTTAATTTCTCCTTTAACTTCCTGTCGTAAACTTTCTATCTCTCCTTTTAATTCTTGTCTAACCGTTTCTATCTCTTGTCTAACTAAAAGTATATCTTCTTTTGTGGCAAGTTCTTTCTTAAGTTCATCTCTTAATTCTATTTTTCTTTTCTTTGTTTCTTCTTCAGCTATTTCTTTTAACTGTTTCTCTGTTTCTTCAAAAATCTTTACAACTTCTAAAGCTGTTTCTTTACCAAGCTTTTCAGAGAGTTTTTCGTACAGTTCAACAGGTACACCCATGTTGTCCTCCGAAAAATTAAATGTACTAATATGATATAATAAGTTTTTCTTAAAATCTAACAAAGGGGTATATCCATGAAAATAAAGGACTTTTTAAAAGAAAACCATCTTAACATAAATGACAATGCAAAACTTTTACTTGAAAAATTACAAGCAGATATATCCATTCTTTCAAAACTTGAAGAAACTTACGGTAAATCAGATAAAATGTCTAAGTCAAAACATAACACAGTAGACCCTGATGAGATGGTGAAAAAATACGGTGCAGATACAGTAAGACTTTACACCTTGTTTGCAGCGCCTCCGGAAAACAACTTTGATTGGACGGAAAGTGGAATAGAAGGAGCCCACAGATTTATAAAAAGATTTTTCAATTACATAACAGAAAACTTAGACCTTGTTAAAGATGTAAGTTATACCCAAGAAGATTTTAAAGATTTAAACGAAGAAGACCTTAAAATAAGGAAAAAACTTCATCATACGATTAAAAAAGTAAGAAACGACATAGAAAAAAACTTTCAGTTTAACACAGCGATAGCAGCAATGATGGAACTTTTAAATGAACTTTACGACTATAAAAACAAAAATCCAAAAGTTTTAAGAGAAGTTTTTGAAAATTTTATACTGCTGATTTCCCCATTTACACCTTTTATGGCAGACTTTTTATGGAATAAATTAGGAAAAGAAGGTTTTACATTAAACCAGCCTTATCCTACTTACGATGAAAATCTTCTTATTGAAACAGAGAAAGAGATTCCGGTTCAGATAAATGGAAAAACAAGAGCTACGATTAAAGTTCCAGTTTCCGCATCAGAGGAAGAAGTAGTAACCGTAGCCCTTTCAAATCCTGATATTCAAAAATGGACACAAGGTAAACAGCTTGTTAAAACCATATTTATACAAGGAAAAATTTTAAACCTTATAGTTAAATAGCCCAAACTCCTGGTATTTGGGTATTACATTTAGGACATTTTCCATCAACAAGATGATTTTTCACAAACTGTCCTACATATCCAGACCTTTCTATTACTTTAAATTGGCAGTTTGGACAGTAGGTTGATTCTCTGTCCTCATCTAAAACATTTCCAACGTATATGTAGTTGAGTCCTTCTTCTTTTCCTATTTCGTAAGCTTCTACCAACTTAGATACAGGTGTAGGTGGATGGTCTGTCATCTTATACATAGGATAAAATCTTGATACGTGCCATGGTATATTTTTGTCAATAGATGCAATAAATCTTGCAATGTCTCTGAGTTCTTCTTTACTGTCATTTTCCCCAGGAATGATTAAAGTTGTTATCTCTATCCATAAACCAAGTTTGTAGGCATACTCTATAGCTTCTAAGACTGGTTTTAGTCTTGCTCCACATATTTCCCTGTAAAATCTATCTGTGAAAGCCTTTAAATCTATATTTGCAGCATCAAGGTAAGGTCTTATGGTATCAAGAGCTTCTTTTGTCTCGTACCCACTACTAACAAAAACCGTTTTTATGTTATTTTGCTTTGCCAATTTAAAAGTATCATACGCATATTCAAAAACAACTACAGGCTCGTTGTAAGTAAAAGCAATAGAAGGTATTTTTTGAGTTTTTGCAATATTAACGATAGTTTCTGGCATAAGGTTTATACCGAAAACTTCAAAGTTGTGTTCTTTTGGATACTGAGAAATCTCCCAGTTTTGACAGAATTTACAGCTAAAATTACAACCAACCGTTCCAACAGATAAAATATCTGTTCCCGGAAGAAAATGGAATAAAGGTTTCTTTTCTATAGGGTCTATGTTGTAAGCAGCTGCTAATCCGTAAACAGTTAAAAATAGTTCACCATCTTCATTTTTTCTTATACCACACTTTCCATACTCTCCAACATCCAAAACACATCTTTGAGAGCATGCTTTACATAAAACCTTATTTTCTTTTCTTTTTTCTGATAGCCATGCTTGTGATTTCATTTTAACACCTCTTTTTGTTATGTTATACTAATTAACGATACATTAAATATATGCTGAAAATTTGTAAAATCACTATCTTCAGGGGTTTGAAATGATGGAAGACTTTGATTTGAAATGGGATAGGTACTACATTGAAAATGTAAAAATAGAAGAGTACGGTTTTGCAGAGTTTATATCAAAGACATTACTCCGTGTAAAAACCGATAAAAAAACAGACTTGATTCAAGAAGGTTTAACAATTCCTGTTAAGATAAACGGGAAAACCTACAGATGCTACGTAAAAGAGATTACAGATAGAAAGATAGATTTTGTTTTTTTAGATTGGTTTGAAGATATAAATTTTATAAAGCAAAATATAAAATATCTGAAAAATTATAAAACCTCAAAATTACACACCATAACCGAAAAAGACTTAGACAGTGTAAATATATCCTCAGATTTTATAAATCTTATAAATCTTTTGTCTGAAGTTGATGACCCAAATACGGATGCGGAAAGTTTGGCATTTATTATAAATCTAATACCGATTTTAAAAAATAAAGTGATAGAAACAGCAAACAGTGTATCACAAGGAGCTGTTGAAGAGATAAAAGACCTTCCTACCGCTATATCAAGGATAGGTCTTGAAAAATTAAAAAAACTTGTTTTTCAATATTTTGAGCTTTTTATAACAACTTACAAATCTCCTATTGAAAACTTTGAAAGTTTTAATCAGATGAACTTAACAAAGGTTGAACTTTTTAAAAAAATTCCCCCATTCATATCTTTTCAACCAAGGAAAAAAGCCGGATTACTTCTCCTTTTGTTTGAGTTTGTATCTTCCGCTGTAAACTTGTTTGTTAAAAAAGATGAAAATTATGCAAAATTATTGAAAAACACGGTTAATTTTTATTCTTATCCAATTAGGATATATGAAAAAGTGTTGTTTGGAGAAGACTTTTTAACATACAACGAAATTTTCTTAAACAGAAAGTTCAAAATATTAATTGATGTAAATGACAGCTACAAGTTAGCACATCTACTTTTAAATCCACATTTAAACCTAAAGTCGGAGCCTTTTAACCTATCAAACAGGAATCTAAAAAGAGCTTACCTTTACTATCTTATATTTTTAGGAATAAATTACCTTGTTTATAACGACAAAAAAAGTGGATACATTCTTTACAACAGATTAAGAAGGTTTGGAATGTCTTTAAACGACGTGGTAGATTTTTTAAACGAAGTTGTGTTTTTTGTTAACAAAATTCTATCAGCCCTTAAAATAAAGCCATTTCTAAGGACACCTTCACCAGTAAACTACACGCTAAACTGTAAAAAAACTCTAATTTCCAATTTAAATAATTTTAAAACAAACCAAGACAAGTAGCAAAACTTAAAGCTAAAATGAAGAAG